>NZ_JAIGQA010000187.1:0-15271 GCF_019733245.1 Streptomyces sp. WAC04114 | reverse complement strand
GGCCAGCTCCTGGGCGAGACCGTCGGGGTCGGCGGCCAGGAGCAGCAGCTGGGAGGCCGTGAGGGAGGTGGGCAGGGGGACCTCGGTGACGCTGTCGCGGGCGCGCAGGAGCTCGCCGGTGAGGGCGTCGAGGTCGCGGTCCCAGGAGGCGATGGTGCGGGCCTCCTCCGAGGTGAGGTGCGGCCTGGGGTGTCGCTGGGGACCCTGGGGTTCCGGTGGTCCCGCCTGGCGGGGGACCGTCGGGGCGTGCGCCGGCCGTGCGTGCCCGTCCGCCGGCCCCTCTGCTTCCGTGACGGCATCTCCGTCGAAGGCGTCTTCTTCTTGTGAGACCGAGGAGGCCGATGCGTCGAGGGCGTCGTCGTGGAAGGGGTCTTCGTCGTAGTCGAAGGGGTCCGGTTCGTCGTAGGGAGGCTCGTCGTCCTCGGGGGGCGGCGGCCACTCCGGGTCCTCGGGGGCGTCCGGGTCGTGCGTGGCCGGGGGGTGCCCGGCCTCCTCGGACGCGAGGTCCTCCAGGTGGGCCAGGACGGTCTCGGCGGCGGCGCGGCGGCGGGCCAGGGCCGCCTCGTCCAGGGGCAGGGGCCACACCTGGTCGGCCGTCGCCCGGTGCAGGGCCGGGTTCTCCTCGTCCTCGGCGGGTTCGTCCGCCCAGGCCTCGATCTCGCCGTACCCGGCTTCGCAGTGCTCGTAGAGGGCCTGGAGGAACGCCGACGGCCCGCGGCGCTTCTTCTGAGTGGGCCCCCACCAGTGGCCGGAGCCCAGGAGGAGGGAGCGGGGGCGGGTGAAGGTGACGTAGCCGAGGCGGAGTTCCTCGGTGTGCTGGTGGTCCTTCATGGCCTCGTGGAAGGCCTTCAGGCCCTTGGCGTCCCAGGACGTCACGTCGGGCAGGGTGGCGGCGTCGCCGCGCAGCCGGTGCGGCAGGACCTTGCCCTGGGAGGTCCACTTCTCGCGGCCCTGGCTGCTGGGGAAGGTGCCGGTGACCAGGCCGGGGACGACCACGACGTCCCACTCCAGGCCCTTGGACTTGTGGGCGGTGAGCACCTTGACGGTGTTCTCGCCGCCGGGGAGGGCGTTGTCGAGGCCCTTCTCGTACTGGGCAGCGGTGCGCAGGAAGCCGAGGAAGGCGAGCAGGGACGCCTCGTTGTCGCCGGCGGCGAAGGAGGCGGCGACGTCCAGGAAGTTGGACAGGGTCTCGCGGCGGCGGGCGGCCAGGGCGTGCGGGGACGCCGACAGCTCGACCTCCAGGCCGGTGACGGCGAGGACGCGGTGCAGGACGTCCATCAGCGGGTCGGCCAGGGAGCGGCGCAGCTCGCGCAGTTCGGTGGCCAGCCGGGCGAAGCGCACGCGCGCGTCGGGCGAGAACGGCAGTCCGTCGTCGTCCCCGCGGCCGTCCAGTGGTGTTTCCAGGAACGTGTCGAGGGCGTCCGCGAGGGAGATCACCTCGGACGGGTCGACCCCTTCGACGGCTTCGGCGAGGCGGCGGTCCTGGTCGTCGTCGTCCGCCACGCGCGCGTGGGCCACGAGGAGCCGGGCACGCCGCCCCAGAAGAGCGAGGTCGCGCGGGCCGATGCGCCAGCGCGGTCCGGTGAGCAGACGCACCAGGGAGGCGTTGGCGCCGGGGTCCTGGAGGACCTCGCAGACGGCGACGAGGTCGGCGATCTCGGGCAGGTGCAGCAGCCCGGACAGGCCGACGACCTCGACCGGGACGTCCCGGGCGACCAGGGCGCCCTGGATCTCGGCGAAGTCGGTCGCGGTGCGGCACAGAACGGCGATCTCGCCGGGCGCGGTTCCGGTCCGGACGAGGTGGGCGACGGAGTCCGCGGCCCAGTCGATCTCCTCGGCGTGGGTGGGCAGCAGGGCGCAGCGGACCAGGCCGTCGCGTTCGGCGCCGGGGGCCGGGCGGAGGGCCTCCACGCCCGCGTGGAGGGCGCGCAGGGGTTCCGCGAGACCGTTGGCGAGGCCGAGGAGGCGGCCGCCGCTGCGGCGGTTCTCGCTGAGGGCCTGGCGGGTCGCGGGCCGGCCGTCCGCCCGGGCGAAGTGCTCGGGGAAGTCGTCAAGGTTGGCGACGGAGGCGCCGCGCCAGCCGTAGATCGCCTGGCAGGGGTCGCCGACGGCGGTGACGGGGTGGCCGGTGCCCTCGCCGAACAGGCCGGCCAGCAGGACGCGTTGGGCGACCGAGGTGTCCTGGTACTCGTCGAGCAGGACCACGCGGAACTCGTCGCGCAGGACCTCGCCCACCTCGGGGGTCCCGGCGAGCCGGGCCGACAGGGCGATCTGGTCGCCGAAGTCGAGCAGGTCCCGCTCGCGTTTGGCGGTCCGGTAGCGGGTGACCAGCTCGGCGAGTTCGCGCCGGGCGGCCGCGGCGTCGGGGACCTTGCGCAGGTCGGCGTTGCTGAGCTTGGCGCCGCGCAGGGTCAGCAGCAGTTCGGCGTCGTACGCGCGCAGTGCCTCCGGGCGCACGAGGTGCTCGGCGAGTTCGGAGTCGAGGGCGAGGAGGTCGCCGACGAGGTCCGGGAAGGAACGGGTCAGGGCCGGGTAGGGCCCGGGGGCCTCGCGCAGCACACGCGCGGCGAGCTGGAAGCGGGTGGCGTCGGCGAGCAGCCGGGAGGTGGGCTCGAGACCGATGCGCAGACCGTGGTCGGTCAGCAGGCGGCCCGCGAACGCGTGGTAGGTGGAGATCACCGGCTCGCCCGGCGGGTTGTCCGGGTCGATGGCGTCCGGGTCGGTGACGCCGGCCTTGACCAGCGCCTTGCGGACGCGCTCGGCGAGTTCGGCGGCGGCCTTGTTGGTGAAGGTGAGGCCGAGCACCTGCTCGGGGGCGACCTGGCCGGTGCCGACCAGCCACACCACGCGTGCCGCCATCACCGTCGTCTTGCCCGAGCCCGCTCCGGCCACGATCACCTGCGGGGCGGGCGGCGCGGTGATGCAGGCCGTCTGCTCCGGGGTGAACGGGATGCCGAGGAGCTCCTTGAGCTGTTCGGGATCGGTGATACGGGCGGGCACGTCAGAGAGGCTAGCGGCGGGCACTGACAGTGGCTGCCGGATCGGCAACCGGGACGGAGGAAGCGCAGGTCACCACGGGTGGTGCGATACCTCACTCGACGACATGGCGGCCCTCCTGCCGCGCGCTGCACGAGGCTCGGAACGCGCAGTGCGTGCAGTGCTGCCCGGCGGTCGGCGTGAACCTCTCGTCGAGGACCTTGCCGGCGGCGGTGGCGAGCAGGTCGCCGACCCACTCCCCCTCCAGCGGCTCCTGCGCCTGCACCTTGGGCAGGCTCTCGCCGCCGTCGCGCTTGGCCGCCCCCTGCCGGAGGTGGACGAGTTCGGCGCCGCCCGGCTCGGGGCGTACGCCGTCGAAGGCCTCGTCGACGGCACCCTCGCGGACGGCCAGCTGGTAGACGGCGAGCTGTGGGTGGCGCTCCACCTCCTTGGAACTGGGCGCCTGCTTGCCGGTCTTGAAGTCGACCACGTAGGCGCGGCCGTCGCCGTCCGCCTCGACCCGGTCCATCTGGCCGCGGATGCGCACCTGGTAGTCGCCCGCTTCGAGGGTGACGTCGAAGTCGTGCTCGCTGGCCACCGGGGTCCGCCCGGTGCGGTTCGTCACGTGCCACTGCAGGAATCGTTCGAGCGCCACGCGCGCGTTGTCCTTCTCCTGGGCGGACTTCCACGGCGCGTCGAAGGCGAGCGCGTTCCAGACGGAGTCCAGGCGTTCCATGAGGACGGTGAGGTCAGCCGGGGTGTGGCCGGAGGCGACCTCGTCGGCGAGGACGTGCACCACGTTGCCGAAGCCCTGGGCGACCGTCGCGGGCGCGTCGGCCTTCACCTCGCGGCCGAGGAACCACTGGAGGGCGCAGGTGTTGGCCAGTTGGTCGAGGGCGCTGCCGGAGAGCACCACGGGCTGGTCGCGGTCGCGCAGCGGCACCTTGGACTCGGTCGGCTCGAACATGCCCCACCAGCGGTAGGGGTGCGCGGACGGCACCAGGGGGCGGCCGTCCTCGTCGGCGAGGGCGGCGAGCCGGGCCAGACGGCGGGCGGCGGCCTCCCGGAGGGCGTCGGAGACGCGCGGGTCGACCGTGGTGGCGCGCAGTTCGGCGACGAGCGCGGCGACGGACAGCGGGCGGCGGGGGCGCCCGGTGACGTCCTTGGGTTCGACGCCGAGTTCGGTCAGGAAGCGCGAGGGCTGGTCGCCGTCGTCCGCGGGGGCCTTGACCGCGGTGACGACGAGGCGTTCACGCGCGCGTGTGGCGGCCACGTAGAACAGGCGGCGCTCCTCGGCGAGCAGCGCGCCGGGGGTGAGGGGTTCGGCGAGTCCGTCGCGGCCGATGCGGTCCGCCTCCAGGAGGGAGCCGCGGCGGCGCAGGTCCGGCCACAGGCCCTCCTGGACGCCCGCTACGACCACGAGGCGCCATTCCAGCCCCTTGGAGCGGTGCGCTGTCATCAGGCGGACCGCGGCGGGGCGTACGGCTCGCCTGGTGAGGGTGTCGGCGGCGATGTCCTCGGCGTCGATCTCCGCCAGGAAGTTCAGGGTGCCCCGGCCCCCGGTGCGTTCCTCGGCCCGGGCGGCGGTGGCGAACAGGGCACAGACGGCGTCGAGATCGCGGTCCGCGTTGCGCCCGGCGGCGCCGCCCCGGCGGGCGGCCCGTTCCAGGCGCGTGGGCCACGGCGTGCCTTCCCACAGGTCCCACAGAGCCTCCTCGGCGGTGCCGCCGCCGGCGAGGCGTTCGCGGGCCTTGCGCAGCAGGGCGCCGAGGCGCTGGGCTCCGCGCGCGTACGTGGGGTCGTGGACGGCGAGGCGTTCCGGCTCGGCGAGCGCCTGGGCGAGCAGCACGTCGGAGGGCGGCGGCAGCGGGTTGCCGGCGGCCCTCTCCTCGTCGCGCAGCGCGCGGCCGAGGCGGCGCAGGTCGGCCGCGTCCATGCTCGCCAGGGGCGAGGTCAGGAGGGTGAGGGCGGTTTCGGCGTCGAGCCAGCAGGTGTCCTGCGGCGCATCCGGAGCGTCCTCCGGCGCAGCAGGAACATCGTCCGAGGAAGGCTCCCGGAAGCCGGTCTCCCGCCGCTCGGAAGACCCCACCTCCGCCGCCGCAACCGCCCGCAGTGCCGTCAGCAGCGGTGCCACCGCTGGTTCGTGCCTCAGTGGCACGTCGTCACCGTCGACGTCCACGGGGACGCCCGCCGCCGTGAGGGCGCGGCGGACCGCCGGAATGGTGCGGGAGCCGGCGCGCACCAGGACGGCCATGTCGCTCCAGGGAACGCCGTCCTCCAAGTGGGCCCTGCGGAGGATGTCGGCGATGTTGTCCAGCTCCGTCCCGGACGTCGGATAGGTGTACGCCTCGACGCGGCCGCCGTCCCGTACGGGGGCGAGTTCGCGGTGGGCGCGCACCTTCTCGGCGGGCAGGCGGGTCAGCGGCATGCGCTGGGTGAGCAGCCGGGTGGCGGCCAGCAGGCCGGCGCCGGAGCGGCGGGACGTACGCAGCACGCAGACGGGGGCCGGGCGGCCGTCCGCGCGGGGGAAGGCGTGCGGGAACTCCAGGATGCCGTTGACGTCGGCACCGCGGAACGCGTAGATCGACTGGTCGGGATCGCCGAAGGCCACGAGCGTGCGGCCACCGCCGGCCAGGGCGTCCAGCAGGCGTACCTGAGCGGGATCCGTGTCCTGGTACTCGTCGACGTAGACGGCGTCGTACCGGGCGGCGAGCCACGCCGCGACCTCGGGGCGGCGGGCGAGGAGCACCGCGCGGTGGACGAGTTCCGCGTAGTCGATCACGCCCTGCAGGTCGAGTACGTCGAGGTACTCGGCGAGGAACGCGGCCGCGGCGCGCCAGTCGGGCCGTCCCGTGCGGCGGGCGAAGGCGTCCAGGGCATCGGGGCCGAGGCCCAGTTCACGGCTGCGGGCGAGGACCGCGCGGACCTCGTCGGCGAAACCGCGGGTGGTCAGGCAGGCGCGCAGTTCGTCCGGCCAGCGCACATGAGCGAGTCCGAGCCGTTCCAGATCGACCTGGCCCGCGAGCAGTTCCCGCACCGAGACGTCCTGCTCGGGGCCGGACAGCAGGCGCAGCGGTTCGACGAACAGGTCGCTGTCCTGGTGGGCGCGGACCAGGGCGTAGCAGAACGAGTGGAAGGTGGTCGCCTGGGGAGCGCGCGCCGCTCCGGCCCGCCGGGCCATGCGGTCGCGCAGCTCGACGGCGGCCTTGCGGCTGAACGTGAGGACCAGGATGCGCTCGGGGTCCCCGCCCCGGGCGACGCGTTCGGCCACGGACTCGACGAGCGTGGTGGTCTTGCCGGTGCCCGGACCTGCGAGGACGAGCAGCGGGCCCCGCGCGTGGTCAACCACGGAGCGCTGCGAGGCGTCCAGAAGAGGGGGGTCCACCCGAGCAGGAGGGGTACGTACCAGTCGGTAAGCGCCACGGCTCCCCCGCCGCACCCGGGGGTGCGACAGGCCGCTGGTGAAGGAAGAGGAGCTCACGTGGTTCGCCGGTTCTGGTGGAAGTGCTGGTTGGCGGGCCACCGCGGGTGGCGGGCGGTGACCGCGGGGTGACGGGGGCACGCGCAGCCGACGCTACGCCGACGAGCGAGGCGGAAGCAGGGCTTCCCCTTCTTCCCGCCGACCACTCTCGGCACTCGTGGCACTCATGCCCCTCGCCTCACGAACGTACGTCATGCCACCGGTGTGCCCCGATTCCCCCGTACGGATCACGGGCCACACGACAGGCTGTCCGATGGCGGAAGCTGTCAGGTGTGACCCTCCGCGCGATCGCCGCCGTCCCACCGCGCCCGTCTCATGTCGATGCGCGGCAGGTGGCCCTCGGCGGCGCGGCTCGCCTCCTTCAGTGGCGTGCCCTCCGCCCGGTAGTGGCCGAGCGCCCGCTGTTCGTGCCCGGGCAGCAGGACGCCGTCCGCGCGGACGACCCGCCACCAGGGAGCGGCTCCCCCGTAGAGCGCCATCACGCGACCCACCTGCCGCGGGCCTCCCTGCTCCAGCCACTCGGCGACGTCCCCGTAGGTCATGACGCGACCCGGCGGGATCAGTTCGGCGACGTCGAGGACCCGCTCGGCGTACTCGGGCAGCGCTTGCGCGGGCCCGTCCTCGTACCGGCCCCCCTCAGGGCTCTGCTCACTCATCCGCCCCATCCTGCCCCACCCCACCGACAACGGGTGGGGCGTGCTCCGGAGCGTTTCCGTCACCCGGCAGGGGCGCATCGGGCAGACTGTCCGCCCCCGCATGTGCACCCTGATTGTCCCGTGTGCCGGTGCGGCATGCCACCATCGTGCGGGCGGTGATCGGTGATACGAGACCAAGAAGAGACGATGAAGCAGCAGGGTGCGCAGCCCGAGGACACGGAGGGCACCTCTGACGCTTCGTCGCGCCCGGACGCTCCGGACGCCGGTCCGAAGGGGGTCGCGAAGAAGTCCCGGGCGGCCGCCGAGGGACCCGACTTCGCGCACATCGACGAGGTGGAGGGCGACGAACCGCTGCTCCCCGCGCGCGTGCACCGCCCGTCCGACCTGATGCGCCTGCTGGTGGGTGTGCTCGCCATCGCGGTCCTGATCGGGATCGCCGCCTTCGCGCACGGCACCACCTCGGGCCTCGAACAGGACATCAACAAGGGCACCGGGCAGGCACCCGACCTGCTCATCAAGATCGCGGGGCTGGCCTCCAGCATCGCGATCCTGCTGGTGCCGGTCGCCTTCGCCATCGAGCGGCTGATCAAACGGGACGGGCTGCGCATCGCCGACGGCGTGCTCGCGGCGGTCCTCGCGCACGGTGTGACCCTCGCCACGGACCTGTGGGTGGCCCGGGCCGCCCCCGATTCGATCCAGGAGGCCCTCACCCAGCCCTCCCCCGGCGACATCCACGCGCTGACCGATCCCGTGCACGGATATCTGGCCCCGGTCATCGCCTACATGACGGCCGTCGGCATGTCGCGCAGACCGAGATGGCGCGCGGTGCTGTGGGTCGTGCTGCTCCTCGACGCCTTCTCGATGCTCGTCACCGGGTACACGACCCCGTTCTCGATCATCCTGACCGTGCTGATCGGCTGGACCGTGGCCTACGGCACGCTGTACGCGGTCGGCTCGCCCAACGTCCGGCCCACCGGGCAGACGCTGATGGCCGGCCTGCGCACCGTCGGGTTCCGCCCGGTCAGCGCCTCGCGTGAGGACACCTCGGACAACCCGGACACCGGGGACCGGGGCCGCCGCTACTTCGTCACGCTGGAGGACGGCCCGCCCCTGGACGTGACGGTGGTCGACCGGGAGCAGCAGGCCCAGGGCTTCTTCTACCGCGCCTGGCGCAACCTGACCCTGCGCGGCTTCGCCACCCGCAGCAGCCTCCAGTCGCTGCGCCAGGCCCTGGAGCAGGAGGCCCTGCTGGCGTACGCGGCCATCGCGGCCGGGGCCAACGCGCCCAAACTGATCGCCACCTCCGAGCTCGGCCCCGACGCGGTGATACTCGTCTACGAGCACAGCGGCGGGCGCACCCTGGACTCGCTGCCGGACGAGGAGATCACCGACGGACTGCTGCGCGACACCTGGCGCCAGGTGAAGGCCCTGCAGTCGCGGCGCATCGCGCACCGCAGGCTGGTGGGCGACGCGATTCTGGTGGATCGTTCCGGCAAGGTGATCCTCACCGACCTGCGCGTCGGCGAGATCGCGGCCGGCGATCTGCTGCTGCGCATGGACACCTCCCAACTGCTGGTGACCCTCGGCCTGCGGGTGGGCGCCGAGCGCACGGTGGCCTCGGCGGTGGGGGTGCTCGGCCCCGACGCGGTGGCGGACTGCCTGCCGATGCTCCAGCCCATCGCGCTGAGCCGCTCCACGCGCGCGACGCTGCGCAGACTGGCCAGGGAACGCGCACAGCGCGAACGCGAGGCGGTTCTGGAGGCGTCCCGGCAGGCCAAGCAGGCCCGCCCGGGCGAGGACGCGGACGAATCGCCCGTCGTCCTGGAGAAGCCCGACAAGAAGGCCGTACGGGCGGAGCAGCGGGCCGAGAAGCGGGCGATCGACGAGGCCCTGGAGGAGGCGCGCGAGGAGGACCTGCTCACGCAGATCCGGCACGCGGTGCTGCGGATCAGGCCGCAGGCGCCCGTCGAGCCGGCCCGGCTGGAGCGGGTGCGGCCGCGCACGCTGATCAGTCTCATCGCCGGCGCGATCGGCGCGTACTTCCTGCTGACGCAGCTCACGCACATCGAGTTCGGGCCGCTCATCGCCAACGCCGAGTGGGGCTGGGTCGCCGCGGCCGTGCTGTTCTCGATGTGCAGCTACGTCGCGGCGGCGATGGCGCTGCTGGGGTTCGTACCCGAGCGGGTGCCGTTCTTGCGGACCGTGGCGGCACAGGTCGCCGGGTCGTTCGTGAAAATCGTCGCCCCGGCGGCGGTGGGCGGGGTCGCCCTGAACACGCGCTTCCTGCAACGCGCGGGAGTGCGGCCGGGGCTCGCGGTGGCGAGTGTCGGCGCCTCGCAGTTGTTCGGGCTCGGCTGCCACATCCTGATGCTGCTGTCCTTCGGCTATCTGACCGGCACCGAGAAGACGCCGTCCCTGTCGCCGTCCCGGACGGTCATCGCCGGGCTGCTCACGGTAGCCGTGCTGGTGCTCGTGGTGACGTCGGTGCCGTTCCTGCGCAAGTTCGTCGTCACGCGCGTGCGGTCGCTGTTCGCGGGTGTCGTGCCACGCATGCTGGACGTTCTCCAGCGGCCGCAGAAGCTGGTCACCGGCATCGGCGGCATGCTGCTCCTGACCGCCTGCTTCGTCATGTGCCTGGACGCGTCGATCCGCGCGTTCGGCGACGAGTCCACGTCGATCAGCATCGCCAGCGTCGCCGTCGTCTTCCTCGCGGGCAACGCCCTGGGGTCCGCGGCCCCGACACCGGGCGGTGTGGGCGCGGTCGAGGCGACCCTGACGGTCGGTCTCATCGCCGTCGGTCTGCCGAAGGAAGTCGCGGCGCCGGCGGTCCTGCTGTTCCGCCTGCTGACGCTGTGGCTGCCGGTGCTGCCGGGCTGGCTGGCCTTCAACCATCTCTCGCGCAAGCAGGCCCTCTGACCGACCGGGCGGGAACCAGGCCCCCCCTGCCCCTCCTACCTCATACGGCACGCGTCCCGCGCGCCCCCTTCGCTGCCGCCGCAGGATGGAACCATGCCATCCCTCCTCCGGCTGCGCGCCGCCGCCCTGACCGCCTCCGCCGTGCTGCTGTCCACCGTGCTGGCGGGGTGCGGCGACGACGCCAAGGACGAGGACCTCACGCAGCAGAACCTCAGCTGGAAGGCCTGTCCGGCCCCGGACGCGGCCCAGGGCGGAGGCACCTCGCCCACTCCCCTGCCGGACGACGGCGAGTGGCAGTGCGCGACCATGAAAGCCCCGCTCGACTGGGACGACCCGAAGGGCGACACGATCGGCCTGGAGCTCATCCGGGTCAGGACGACCGGCGCCGAGAATGCCCGAATCGGCTCGCTCATCTTCAACTTCGGCGGCCCCGGCGGCTCGGGCGTCACCTCGCTGCCCGCCTTCGCGGAGGGCTACGAGAAGCTTCGCACCCGCTACGACCTGGTCAGCTTCGACCCCCGCGGGGTCGGCCGCAGCGACCCCGTGCTCTGCGAGAACGACCAGCAGCTCGACGCCTACTTCCAGCAGGACGCCACCCCCGACGACGCCGCCGAGCGGACCCAGCTCGTGGACAACACCACGGAGTTCAACAACGCCTGCGAGGACAACTCGGGGAAGATCCTGCCGCACGTGCGCACCACCGACGCGGCCCGCGATCTGGACCTGATGCGCCAGGTCCTCGGCGACGACAAGCTGTACTACTTCGGAATCTCCTACGGCACCGAACTGGGCGGCGTCTACGCCCACCTGTTCCCGAAGCGGGTCGGCCGAGCCCTGTTCGACGCCGTCGTCGACCCCACACAGAACCCCGAACAGGGCTCGCTGGGGCAGGCCAAGGGCTTCCAGCTCGCACTCGACAACTTCGCCGAGGACTGCGTGTCGCAGGCCGAGGACTGCCCGATCGGCGACAGCGCCCAGGACGTGAAGGACCGGATCGCCAGACTACTCGCCGACCTCGACCGCACGCCGATCCCGGGGATCTTCCCGCGCCAGTTGACCCAGACCGCGGCGACCAGCGGCATCGCACAGGCGCTGTACTCGCAGGACTTCTGGGAGTACCTCACCGAGGGCCTGGAGCAGGCGTACGACGGCGACGGCAGGATCCTGCTGTCGCTGGCCGACGCGATGAACGGCCGCAGCGAGAACGGCGAGTACAGCAACATCACCCCCGCCAACGTCGCCATCAACTGTGCCGACGACAAACCCCGCTACGACACCGCCTACGTCGAGGGCAAGCTGCCCGAGTTCCGGGCCGCGTCCGACCTGTTCGGCGACTACCTGGCGTGGTCCATGCTGAGCTGCACCGACTGGGCCGTGCCGGGGGCAGCCGACCACCCGGACGTCAGCGCTCCGGGCTCGGCGCCCATCCTGGTCGTCGGCAACACCGGCGACCCGGCCACGCCCTACGAGGGCGCGCGAGCCATGGTGAACGCGCTGGGCAAGGGCGTCGGCGTCGAGCTGACCTACCGGGGCCAGGGCCATGGCGCCTACGACAGCAAGAACAAGTGCGTGCAGGGCGCGGTGGACGGCTATCTGCTGGACGGGAAGGTGCCGCCGGCGGGGACCGTCTGCTCCTGACACCTGCAACGATCGTGACGAACTCGCAGGTCAGAAGGTTATCCACAGGCTGAAACGGCTGGCGCGGGATCTGCCTACCATGGCCTGACCGCCATCCGCGGCACGAGCGGACGGCCTGCGAGGGGGATGGGCAATGACGCGCTCGGTTCGGTGGACCGCTCTGGCGGCCGCTTCGGCCCTGCTGGCCGCCGGTTGCAGCGGCGGTTCGTCGGGCGACGACAAGAGCGGACCCTCCTGGGGCCGTTGCAAGGCCACCGCCGACGGTCCCGCGCCCAGCAGCGAATGGCAGTGCGCGACGGTGAAGGTGCCGCTGGACTGGTCGAAGCCGGACGGCGAGACGATCGGCCTGGGACTGATCCGGGCCAAGGCCCGCGGCGACGACCGCCGCGGTTCGCTGCTGTTCAACTTCGGCGGCCCGGGCGCCTCGGGCGTGTCCATGATGCCGTCGTACGCCCCGACCGTCTCCTCGCTGCGCGAGCGGTACGACCTGGTGAGCTGGGACCCGCGCGGCGTGGGCGCCAGCGAGGGCGTGCGCTGCCGCGGCGACAAGGAGATCCAGGCGGCCGAGTCGGTGGACGTCACCCCGGACACCCCCGCCGAGGAGAAGGCGTACTTCAAGGACGCCGCCGGCTTCGGCAAGGGCTGCCAGAAGGACGCCGGAAAGCTGATGGCGCATGTCTCGACGGCCGACTCGGCCCGCGACATGGACCGCATCCGGGAGGTCCTCGGCGACGACAGGATGAACTACTTCGGCATCTCCTACGGCACCGAACTGGGCGGCACCTATGCCCACCTCTTCCCGAAGAAGGTGGGGCGCATGACGCTGGACGCGGTCGTCGACCCCACAGCGGACACCGTGGGCCACGCCCAGAACCAGGCCAGGGGCTTCCAGCGCGCGCTGAACGGCTATCTCAGGTCCACGGGCCAGGACCCCGAGGACGGCACGCGCAAGATCGCGGACCTGCTCCGGCGCATCGACGCCCGCCCCCTGGCGACGGGCGCGCCGGGCCGGAAGCTGACCCAGACCCTCGCGGTCACCGGCATCCTCCTGCCGCTGTACAGCAGGGACAGCTGGCCGACCCTGACGAGCGCTCTGAAGGCGGCGGAGGAGGGCGACGGCTCGGAGTTGCTGGTCCTCGCAGACCGCTACAACGAACGCGACCCGTCGGGGCGCTACGGCACGACGACCCACTCCCAGCGGGTCATATCGTGCCTGGACGACAGACAGCGGCCGACGGTGGCCGAGACGAAGAAGCTGCTGCCTCGATTCGAGAAGATCTCCCCGGTCTTCGGGACGTTCCTCGGCTGGGACACGGCCGGCTGGTGCCACGACTGGCCGGTGCCCGGACAGCACGACACCCCGGAGGTGAGCGCCCCCGGCGCGGCACCGGTCCTGGTCGTCGGCAACACCGGCGACCCGGCCACACCGTACGAGGGCGCGCTGAGGATGGCCGGCGAGCTGGGCAAGGGCGTCGGAGTGCTGCTCACCTGGCGAGGCGAGGGGCATGGCGCCTACGGCAGTGGGAGCGGCTGCGTGGACTCCGCGGTGGACGCGTATCTGCTGGACGGCTCGGTGCCGAAGAGCGGCAAGGTCTGCTCATGACGACGGCGGGGGCTTCGGGCACGCGTGGTGCCGGAAGCCCCCGCCGCGGGGAAAGCGAGGCCGGATACGGCTCAGTGGGCCGGTTCGGCTCAGTACACCGGCTTGGACGGCTCGATCTGGTTGACCCAGCCGATCACGCCACCGCCGACGTGCACCGCGTCCGAGAAGCCCGCGGACTTCAGGACCGCGAGGACTTCCGCACTGCGGACACCCGTCTTGCAATGCAGGACGATCTTCTTGTCCTGCGGGAGGCTCTCCAGGGCGGTGCCCATGAGGAACTCGTTCTTCGGGATCAGCCGGGCGCCCGGGATGGAGACGATCTCGTACTCGTTCGGCTCGCGGACGTCGATGATGTCGATGCTCTCGCCGTCGTCGATCCACTCCTTGAGCTGCTTGGGAGTGATCGTGGAGTCGGCGGCCGCCGCCTGGGCCTCTTCGGAGACGACGCCGCAGAAGGCCTCGTAGTCGATGAGCTCGGTGACGGTGGGGTTGTCGCCGCAGACCGCGCAGTTCGGGTCCTTGCGGACCTTGACCTGGCGGTACTGCATCTCCAGGGCGTCGTAGATCATCAGTCGGCCGACCAGCGGGTCGCCGATGCCGGCGAGGAGCTTGATGGCCTCGTTGACCTGAATGGAGCCGATGGACGCGCAGAGCACGCCCAGGACGCCGCCCTCGGCGCAGGAGGGGACCATGCCGGGGGGCGGGGGCTCCGGGTAGAGGCAGCGGTAGCAGGGGCCGTGCTCGGACCAGAAGACGGACGCCTGGCCGTCGAAGCGGTAGATCGAGCCCCAGACGTACGGCTTGTTCAGCAGCACGCAGGCGTCGTTGACCAGGTAGCGGGTCGCGAAGTTGTCCGTACCGTCGACGATCAGGTCGTACTGGCTGAAGATGTCCATCACGTTGTCGGCCTCGAGCCGCTCTTCGTGAAGGATCACGTTCACGTACGGGTTGATGCCCTTGACGCTGTCACGCGCGGACTCGGCCTTCGGGCGGCCGATGTCGGCCTGGCTGTGGATGATCTGGCGCTGCAGGTTCGACTCGTCGACCTCGTCGAACTCCACGATGCCGAGGGTGCCGACGCCCGCGGCGGCCAGGTACATCAGCGCCGGCGAGCCCAGGCCGCCGGCGCCCACACACAGCACCTTGGCGTTCTTCAGCCGCTTCTGCCCGTCCATCCCCACGTCGGGGATGATCAGGTGGCGGGAGTACCTGCGGACCTCGTCTACGGTGAGCTCGGAAGCCGGCTCGACCAGGGGTGGCAGCGACACGGGGACTCCGTTGGTCGGTCAATCACTACGGTTGTTCTCCCCGTAACAGTGCCATGCCCTTTTTCATTCCGAGACACCTGTTCCGATACGCGAGACGAATTCGTCCCAGTAGCCGGGCATGGCCTCCCAGGGGTCGGTGCTTCCACCCCGGTCCGAGTGGTCGGTGATCCAGATCGTCGCGGCGCCCTGCCAGCGGGCGATGCGCAGCGCCTCGGCCAGGTGGGCGTGGGGCACGCCGTGGACGAAGTGGCAGAAGCGCTCGGGCGCGTGGTCGGCGGTCCACTCGGCCACCTGCGACCAGCGGTAGTCGCTCCAGGGTCCGGAGAAGGTGACCAGCTGGTCGGCGAGCTCGACGTAACCGGGGTGCGGGTGGATGCCGTGGCCGAGGACGATGTGGGCAGCGTCACGGATCACCCGCAGCGTGGCGACCGTGCGGCGGACCTCGGGCAGCCCGGCGTGGTCGGCTGGGCAGCGCTCCAGGAGGAAGCCGTCGACCTGGTACCAGTCGACGAACCGATGGGCGTCCGAGATCAGCTCGCCGAAGTCGCGGGTGCCGTAGCGGGTGTCGAGGTGGCCGAGGACGCGGATGCCCGCGTTGCGCAGCCGGCCGGCCGCCTCCTGGCAGTGCGGGTCGGGGCGGGTGCCGGGGCCGTCGGCCACGTTGAGGACCACCCAGTGCAGCGGGATGCCGGGGCGGGCCAGCTCGCCCCACTCGGTTGGGGCGAGGAGGGGG
>NZ_JAIGQA010000186.1:0-15631 GCF_019733245.1 Streptomyces sp. WAC04114 | reverse complement strand
CATCGGGGCGCAGGTACGGTTCATGATCGCGCAAGAACGGGTGAGCGGGGCCCGGGGCAACGCCCCTAAGGGGGCGTTGCCCCGGGCCCCGCTCACCCGTTCTTGCGCGATCATGAACCGTACCTGCGCCCCGATGGGGTCTGAGGCGGTCCGGGTGGGGTATGCCGGATCTCATCTCTACGAGCGCGACGGGAGACGAGCCATGGCACAGCTGCGACAAGAGGTCGATCCGGGTGAGGCCGGGCTGGATCCGCAGGTGCTGGGCCGCCTGGACCGGCACTTCGCCCGGCTGGTCGACGAAGGGCGTCTGCCGGGCTTCCTGGTCTCCGTCGCCCGGGGCGGGCGCGTCGCGCACCTCGCGACGCACGGGCGGCGCGACATCGCGGCCGGTCTCCCGGTCGAACCCGACACCCTGTGGCGGGTCTACTCCATGACGAAGCCGGTCACCGCGGTCGCCGCGCTGCTGCTCGTGGAGGAGGGCCGACTGTCCCCGGACGACCCGGTCGCCGACCACCTGCCCGCGTTCGCCGACCCCCGGGTCTACGTCGGCGGGTCCGGGGCCGACATGGAGACCCGCCCCGCCGACGGCCCCATACGCGTCCGGCACCTGATGACCCACACCTCGGGCCTGACCTTCGGCTTCTACCACGCCCACCCGGTCGACGCCCTGTACCGCGAGGCCCGCCTGGAGTCCTCGGTGCCGCCGGGTGCGGACCTGGCCGAGACCATCGAGGTGTATGCGAGCCTGCCGCTGCAGTTCGAGCCGGGCACCGAGTGGAACTACTCGGTGGCCGCCAACGTCCTGGGCCGGATCATCGAGGTCGTGTCCGGGCAGCCGCTCGACGTGTTCTGCGCCGAGCGGATCTTCGGGCCTCTCGGCATGACGGACGCCGGCTTCCACGTCACGGACGCGCAGGCGCCCCGGCTCTCCGAGATGTACGGGGAGAAGGACGGCGGCGGCATCGAGCCGATTCCGGGGCTCCCGCTGCGCGGCCGGCCGCGGTTCCTCTCGGGCAGCGGCGGCATGGTGTGCTCGGCCCACGACTACCACCGCTTCATGGAGATGCTGCGCCGCCGGGGCGAACTCGACGGCGTGCGGCTGCTCGCCCCGTCGACCGTGGACCTGATGACCCGCAACCATCTGCCCGGCGGAGCCGACCTGCGGGCCTTCGGCAGCCGCCCCGCCCACGACGAGCCCGGCAACGACGGGCTCGGCTTCGGCTTCAACTGCTCCGTGGTGATCGATCCCTCCCGCACCCTGGTGCCGACCGGACTCGGCGCCTTCGGCTGGAGCGGAGTGGCCACCACGACGTTCTGGGTCGACCCGGGCCGCGACCTGACGGTGCAGTTCATGACCCAGGTGCGGCCCAGGACCTCCCACTCGGTCTTCAAGGACCTCAAGCGGATGGTCCACGAGGCCCTGTCGGACTGACGCCCGCTACCGGCCGACCCGCAGGGTGAACTCCACTCCCTCTTGCGCGAGTTCACCCAGCCACTGCTCGGACCGGGCGGCCGTCTCGGCGGCGCGGTTCAGGCCCGGCGGCAGGGAGCCGTCCAGGATGTGACGGACGCCCAGGGCGAGGGTCCGCGAGACACAGCGGGCCATCGCGCTCTCCCGCGCATCGCCCACCAGGTCCATCAGACAGCCACCCGCCCAGGTCCGCCCGGACTCGGCCCGCACGTCCAGCGACACAGCGAGAACGACCCGGTCGTGGTCGTCGTCCTTGGTGGGGTAGGCGGCGGCCAGTTCCCGGGCCAGGGCGGCGATGCGGTCGTCGTCGCCGGCCCTGAGCTCCTCGAACACACCGTCCCAGGCGCGCAGCCAGCCCTCCAGCCGCAGGGTGCCGCGCACGAACGTCCGCGCCGTCCAGGCGTGAGGCAGCCCGTACTGCGCGATGAACGGGACACTGTCGCGGTTGGGGTAGACCTCGAAGGTCTCCCCGTCGACGACATGCCGCCGGGTCGCCTCCCACGGCCGCTCGGCGACCGTCGGCACACCGTCCTCGAGGTAACGGGCCGGGGAGCGCAGGGCGTTGAGGACTCCCGCGGGGGCCCAGCTGAAGCGGTACGTGAAGTCGTTCGGGACGGCGGGGACTCCGCCGCAGTACGACGTGAGGGTGTACGAGGCGGGCGTGTCGTCGCCGATGGCCTCCCGGGCCCGGGCGATCAGGGCGTGGGCGAAGAGGTGGTCGATGCCAGGGTCGAGCCCGGCCTCGGTGAGGACGACGAGCCCGGACTTCCCGGCGGCGGGCACGTGCTCCAGCACCGCGTCCGACACATAGCTGGAGCACGCGAAGTGCGCCCCCCGCCGTACGCACTCCGCCAGGAGCGGGGCGTGCTCGGGGGCGGGCAGCATCGACACGACGACATCGCCCGGCGCGAGTTCGGCGGCGAGCGCGGGCAGCGTGTAGGCGCGGGGCTCGGCCCGGCCGGTGAGGTCCAGCCGGGCGAGGGCGTCGGCGGCCCGGCTCTCGGTGCGGTGCCAGAGCCGGACCCGCTCGGCCGTGTCGCACAGCGCCGCGAGACCGCTGCCCGTGGACAGGCCCGCGCCGATCCAGTGCACGGTGCCGCTCGCCGTCGCCGCCTCAGTGCTCAAGAGAATCCCCCTCGTCGAGGCCGTGGGCTCGGGACGCGTCACGGAACCGGTCCAGGCAACGCCCCCAGGGTCCAAAGACTCCGAAGTCGAGCAGGTGAGGCACGAGGGCGGCCGAGAAGTCGGTGCTGGACTCCAGCGGCAGCAGGGAGGGCAGGTTGTCGATGGCGATGAGGTCGAGCGGGGGTGCGTCGCGCAGCCGCCGTACGGGCTCGTCCCAGGTGGTGGTCTCGTCGTACACCGGGAGGACGTTGAGCGGGGAACCGACGTCGCAGGTCACGTCGCACAGGGTGCGCAGTCGGCGGTCCGGGGTGTCGAGGTCCTGTTCGCGCACGAAGGGCGGGACGGGGGTGGTGGCGAGGACCGCGTTCACCATCACGTCGTGCCGCAGCAGGGCGGGGCGGTCCAGGTCCCGGGTCTCGGCGAGGTCCCAGCAGGTCGGGTCGACACCGGCGGTGGCGAAGGCCGCGCGGGCGCCGCGGCCGCTGCGGCCCAGGGCGCCGATGACGAGGCCGGTGAACCCGGCGTCGTCGGCGGCGGGCTTCAGCGTTTCGTCCAGGTCTTCCTTGGTGGTCGGTGTCAGGGGCGCCCGCAGCCGGCCCCGTTGCCGGAGCACGGCGAGGGCGGCGCCCAGATAGCCCGCCCAGAAACCGAAGGCGGCCAGGCGTCGTCCGGTGTCGTCCACCAGATACTCCAGGTCGAACAGCGCTCCGCCCCCGGCGGCGAACCGGCCCAGCAGCTCCGCCGCTCCCGGCTGCCCCTTGTAGGCGTGGCCGAAGAAGATGTGCCGGTGTGTCAGCTCGGCCGGGTCCTCGGGCAGTTCCTTCAGGCCGAGCACCACGGCGTCCCGGGGCGCCGTCACCCAGGAGCCCGCCGGGGCGACACGGCAGCCGGCCTCCTCGTACTCCTCGATCGGGAAGACCCGCTGCGGGGACTCCTCGACGGTCAGTTCCACTCCGTTCCCGACGAGCCGCCGGGCGTCGTCGGGAACGATCGGAGTGCGTCGCTCGGTCGTGCGGGCCTCGTGGCGCAGCCACAGATGGAGCTCGGTCATCCCAGTGGGCCTCCGGCGTGAGGCGTCGGCCGCTGGGGGCCGACGCTTCTGGGGCGGACGTCCACGAAGCGTACGCGGCCCGCCTGCGGGTCGCGCACGGATTCGCCCAGGTCACGTCGGGAACCGGAACCAGGTCGAGCGGTCAGGAGGAGCTGACCACCGCGTCCAGGTGGGGCAGGTGGTGGTCGAGGCGTTCCCGCTTGGTGCGCAGATAGGTGATGTTGTTCTCGCACGGCGGGATCAGCAGCGGCACCGTCTCGGCGACGGTGATGCCGTGGTCCACCAGCGCCTCGCGCTTGCGCGGGTTGTTGGACATCAGCCGCACCGACCGCACGCCGAGATCCTTCAGGATCCGGGCGGCGACACCGTAGTCGCGGGCGTCGACCGGCAGGCCGAGGGCGAGGTTGGCCTCGACGGTGTCCAGGCCCTCCGCCTGCAGGGCCATCGCGCGCAGCTTGCCGAGCAGGCCGATGCCGCGGCCTTCATGCCCTCTGAGGTAGACCACGACGCCCGCGCCCTCGGAGACGACCGCGCGCAGGGCGGCGTCGAGCTGGTCGCCGCACTCGCAGTGCTGGGAGCCGAAGGCGTCACCCGTCAGGCACTCCGAGTGCAGCCGGATGAGGACGTCGTCCGTGCCGATCTCGCCGTAGACCAGCGCGACCTGTTCGTCGCCGCGGTCGTGGTCCATGTAGCCGATCGCCTGGAATTTCCCGTACACGGTGGGCAAGGGGGCATTCACGACGCGTTCCACGCCGGTCCGCTGCGGTGCCTTCTTGCCGAGTACGCCAATGTTGTCTGTCATGATTCTCGAGTTCCTAAGCAGAGACGAAAGGCCGTGACGTTATGAGTGATCTGGTGCCGGCGGACACCACGGAAGACGTACGGACGCGGGGCGCCGGTGTCTCACGGCAGGTCGCGGTGCTTCCCGTGGGGAGCTTCGAGCAGCACGGTGCGTACCTCCCGCTGGCGACCGACACGCTCGTCGCCTGTGCCGTCGCGCGGGAGATAGCCGGCGCGTACCCGGTGCACCTCCTTCCTCCGGTGACGATCTCGTGCTCGCACGAGCACGCGGCCTGGCCGGGGACCGTCAGCATCTCCTCGGTGACCCTTCATGCGGTGGTACGGGACATTGCGGCTTCGCTGCGCCGGTCCGGGGTCGACGTCCTGGTGGTGGTCAACGGGCACGGCGGAAACTACGTGCTGGGCAACGTGGTTCAGGAGTCCTCCGCCCGCGGCGAGCGGATGGCGCTCTTCCCGGCCGCGGAGGACTGGGAGGCGGCGCGCGAGCGGGCGGGTGTGGTCACCTCGCTGCTCACCGACATGCACGCGGGGGAAATCGAGACCTCCATCCTTCTGCACGCTCATCCCGAAATGCTCCGTCCCGGTTATGAGACTTCCGATTTCATCGCTGACGACCGGCGTCATCTGCTCACCCTCGGCATGTCCGGCTATACCGATTCCGGTGTCATCGGCCGTCCTTCGCTGGGTTCGGCGGAAAAGGGGAAGGAACTCCTGGCGAGCCTCGCGGATTCCTTCGGGGCGTATTTCTCGATGCTGACCTCCGACGCGTAGTCACCCTGCGGCGCGGGGGCGGGTGCCGGGGCCTGAGCGGTGGCCCCGGCCCGCACGCCCGCGTACCAGCGGGCGACGAGCACGATCAGGCCGGGCAGGCTGGCCACGAGGCTGAGCACCCCGTAGACGACCGCGACGGCCAGCCCCCGGCCGGCGCCCAGGCCCGCCGCGCCGAACGCCCAGGCGGTGACGCCCTCTCGGGGCCCCCAGCCGCCGACGTTGAGCGGCAGGCCCATCGCCAGCAGGGCGAGAACGGCGAGGGGCAGCAGGACGGCCACGGAGGCGGCGGTCCCGGCGACACGGGCGGCGAGTACGAACATCGCGACGTAACCTGCCAGCACCACCAGGGAGGAGACAACCACTGCGGGCCCGTTCTCCCGCGACAGCAGCCCGTGGCGGGTTTCGGCGAGGACCGCGCGCAGCCTGTGGCCACGCCGGGAGCGCGCGGGGCGGTTCATGCGCAGGGCGAGGACGACGGCGAGTGCCCCGAGGACGGCCAAGGCCGCGAGCGGGGCGACGTGCCGGGACTCGGCCAGCACCGGGGACGGCATCGTCAGCAGGACGACGGCCCCGACGGCGAACAACGCGATCTGCCCGGCGGCCCGTTCGAGGACGACGGCCTTCACGCCCCGCCGCACGTCCCCCTCGCTCTGCCCGTGCCGCACGGCCCGGTGCACATCGCCGAGGACACCGCCGGGCAGGGCCGCGTTCAGGAACAGGGCGCGGTAGTAGTCCGCGACCGCCGGCCCGAACGGCAGCCGGATCCTGAGTCCCCGGGCCACGATCGCCCACCGCCACGCGCTGCACACGGTGGTGACGAGGCCGATGCCGAGCGCGAGCAGCAGCGACGTCCCGTCGATCCGCCGCAGCCCGTCCAGGAAGACGCCGGTGCCCAGCCGCCAGAACAGCACGCCCAGGATGGCGATCCCGGCGACGGTGCCGAGGTGCGTACGGACCCTCGGAGAGCCGAGGCGGGCCAGGGCCGTACGGAGGGGGCCGGAGGCCGACGCACCGGTACCCGCCGGGGCTTCGGCCATTCGGCCCGGGGCGACGGGCTCGCTCCTGTCGCCGGCGGCCGGGCGCGGCACGACCACGTCCGTGCGGGCCGCGACGGCCGCGGCGGATGCCGCGGGCACCCGGACACCACCGGCGTTCGCGGGCACCCGGGGGCTCTCCGTGGGCGTGGTGCGCGGGCGCGTTCCCGTCGCCTGGGGGCTCATGACGCTCCGCCCCCCGGGCGGGACAGGGCCAGGAGGTCGACGTGGTGGACGGTGACGCTCAGCTCACCCGCGGCGAGGGCGGCCAGCCGGTTGGTCAGGTAGACGTCGGCCTCCGCCCGCAGCTCGGGGCGCTCCTCGACGGCCGCGCCGACCCAGCCGCGCAGCCACTGCTCGGTGAGCGCAGCCTGCTCGGGTCCCAGCCGCCAGGGGCTCGGGTGCAGCCGTACGGTCGCGCCGTGCTCGGAGAACGCCTCGGCCGCCGCCGTGACCGCGTCGGGGCCGAGCAGGCCGTCGCGGCGCTGGTGGTCGTTGAACGCCTGGGTCAACTCCGCGTCCAGCGGGTGGGACGGGCTCAGTTCGACCCGCCCGGCGACGGACAGCGTCAGCAGGGCGGGGCAGCCGGCCCCGGTGCACGCGGCGGCGAGAGCGTCGATCTCCTCCCGGGTGAGGACGTCCAGCAGGGCGGACGCGGTCACCAGGGACGCACCCTGCAGGGCGTCCGGGGTGAGGCGGGCGACGTCACCGCGGCGCGTCTCCACGGTGACCCGGCTGCCGTCGGCGGCCGAGCGCGGGGAGGAGACGGCGGCGAAGTGCAGCAGGTAGGGGTCGCGGTCGTGCAGGATCCAGTGCTGGGCGCCGTCCAGGCAGGGCGCGAGCCAGCGGCCCATCGAACCGGTGCCGCAGCCCAGGTCGTGGATGACGACGCCCGACTTGCGCGGCATGTTGGCGAGCCGGATCCGCAGGGGGTCGAGCAGGTCGTGCGCCCGCGCGGCGGCGTCGGCCGGTTCGCGCAGCTCCAGCCACTCGGGCGCGTACCGGGGCGGATCGTCCGGGCCCGCCTCACGCAACTTGACGGTCGGCCGCGAGCCGGGCTTGCCGCTGGGGCCGGCGCCGGGGATGACGGCCCCGGGGACGTGCCCCGGGCCGAACGCCACGCTGGAGCCGAGGCCCGGGACCGCGGCGTTCCCGGTCGACCGGGCTGCGGACTCGCCGCCGATGCCCACGCTCGGGAGCGTGGTCTCGGCGGCCTGCCCCCGCCCGGACTGCCCGCCGGAGACCACGCCTTGGACGCCCGCTGCCACGGCCTGTCCCGAGCCGGGCTTCGTGCCCGGCGTCGCGCTGTCCGTCACTCCCGTGACCTCCCTCGGACCGGGCTGCGCCGGAATCGCCCCGCTCTGCTGGGTCGTCGTCGCCGGGTTCGTCATGCGGCCCTCCGGGGTTCGGTCGGGAGCCGGCGCAGTACCGCGGCCAGGCTCTGTGCGGTCGTCGCCCAGCCGCCGAGGGCGGCGCGGCGGCTGCGGGCGGCGGCCTTCAGACGGCGCCGTACGTCCGCCTCGCCGAACCAGCCGCGCAGTTCGGCGGCGATGGCGGCGGGGTTCTCCGGCGGGACGAGGATGCCGGGCACCCCGCCGTCGGGCGCGCGGCCGACCGCCTCCGGCAGCCCGCCGACGTCCGTGGCCATCACCGGGATGCCCCGGGCCAGGGACTCGGTCACCGCCATGCCGTACGTCTCGGCGTAGGAGGCGAGCACCATCAGGTCGGCGGTGGCGTAGGCGGCGTCCAGCGCGGGGCCGGACTTCGGACCAGCGAGCTCCAGCCGGTCCTTCAGGCCGTGCTTCTCGATGAGGGACCGCAAGTGGGCGACGTACTCCGGTTCCTGGGTCAGGCTCCCGACACACACGCAGCTCCACGGCAGGTCGCGCACCGCGGCCAGCGCCTCCACCAGCCGGTGCTGGCCCTTGCGCGGGGTCACGGCGGCCACGCACAGCAGGCGTGACATCCCGTCGGTGCCGGGCGCGAGCGGCGCGATGTCGGCGCCGGGGGCGGCGACATGGACGCGCTCGGGGGGAAGGCCGTGGTGGGAGACCAGGCGGCGGACCGCCCAGTCGCTGGTGGCGATCACCGCCGGCACCGCCCGCAGCACCGTCCGCTCCTTGGCGTCCAGCTCGGCGGCCACCTCCGCGTCGAGCCCCGTCTCGTCGCCGAGCGGGAGATGGACGAGGACGGCCATGCGCAGCCGTTCCGCCTCGGGCACGACGATCTCCGGCACGCCGCAGGCCACCAGCCCGTCGAGGAGCACGACGGCCCCGTCGGGCAACGCGGCCAGGGCGCCCGCCAGTTCCGTACGGGCGTCGGCTCCGGGCCGGGGCCAGTCGCCGGCCACGGCGTGCTTGGTCACCTGCCAGCCGAAGCCGGGCAGGTCGAGGCACACGCGGCGGTCGTAGGCGTTGCCGCCGCTCGGAGCCGTCGGGTCGTCGACGCCGCCCGGCAGCACGAAGTGCACGGTGCGCAGGGACATGGGGATGATCTCGGCGTTCTTCAGGGGAGCGTGCTGCACGGGAACATAATTCAGCCGCGCCGGCGCCGGTCCGGGCTGCCCGGGCCGTTCGATCGTCGTGTCGGTCACAACGCACGCTCGTAACTCGCCCAGGCGATGTGCGACTCGTGCAGCGTGACGGTGAGGCCGGCGATGCCCTTGGCGCCCTCGCCCAGCGCCCCCTTGTGGATGCGCTCGGCGAGCCGGTCGGCGATGACCTTGGCGAGGAACTCCGTGGAGGTGTTGATCCCCGCGAAGTCGGGCTCGTTGTCGAGATTGCGGTAGTTCAGCTCGCTGACGACCGCGCCGAGCTCCTGGGTGGCCAGCCCGATGTCGACGACGATGTTGTCCTCGTCCAGCTGCTCGCGCCGGAACGTGGCGTCCACGAGGAACGTGGCCCCGTGCAGGCGCTGGGCCGGTCCGAAGACGTCGCCACGGAAGCTGTGGGCGATCATGATGTGATCGCGGACGGTGATGCTGAACAACGGACGACCCTCCAGGTGCGGCGCGTCTGCTCCCCGCTCTCGGGTGCCGGGGATGCCGAGTAGTACGGCTCGTTGCCTTCCCTTGTTCAGCCTTCCGTACGGCTTTTCTCAGGTCAGGCGCTCTTGTCGTGGCGAAGTTGTACCGGATGGAACGAATCGTCAGCCGATGCGTCGCTCGCTCTCGGCGTAACGGACGCGGTGGCACAGCGCGGGGACCTCGCCGGAGACCAGCCTGGGCAGCACGTCCGGCAGCTCCTCGAAGGGGGATTCGCCGGTGATGAGGGCGTCGAGCGCGGGGTCGGCGAGCAGGTCCAGGGCGACGGCGAGCCGGTCGGCATAGGTGCGGTTGGGTCGGGCCGGGGAGACGGTGCCGACCTGGCTGCTGCGGATGACGAGCCGCCGGGAGTGGAAGGCCTCGCCGAGCGGGAGGCTGACCTGCCGGTCGCCGTACCAGCTGAGTTCGAGGACGGTCCCCTCGGCGGTGAGGAGTTCCAGGGACCTGGCGAGGCCCTGTTCGGTGGCGCTGGCGTGCACGACGAGGTCGCGGTCCCCGTCGGCGTCCTCGGGGGTGGCGAAACCGACGCCGAGCGCCTCGGCGATCTTCGCGCGGGACGGGTCGGCGTCGACCAACTGCACACGGACGCCGGGAAACCGGGCGAGCAGGGCGGCCACCGAGCAGCCGACCATGCCGCCGCCCACCACGGCGATCCGGTCGCCGACCAGCGGCGCGGCGTCCCACAGGGCGTTGACCGCGGTCTCCACGGTCCCGGCAAGCACGGCCCGTTCGGCGGGCACGGTGTCCGGGACGGGGGTGACCGCGGTGGCGGGGACCACGTAGCGCGTCTGGTGCGGGTAGAGGCAGAACACGGTGCGGCCCTTGAGTGCCGCGGGGCCCTCCTCCACCACGCCGACGTTGAGGTAGCCGTACTTCACCGGGCCGGGGAAGTCGCCCTCCTGGAACGGGGCGCGCATGGCCGTGTGCTGGCTGACGGGCACCCCGCCGCGGAAGACGAGCGTCTCGGTGCCGCGGCTCACACCGGAGAACAGCGTGCGGACCAGCACCTCGCCCTCGGCGGGCGCCGGCAGGGTGACATCCCGGATGTCGCCTCGCCCAGGCGAGTCGATCCAGAACGCCCGTGCGGTGTGCTTCATCGAAGTCCTCCTGAACGATCGGGAAGCTGCTTGCGTACCGAGGGGTGCACAGGCCGCGCACAAGGTAGCGGCGTTGATCGACTCTGTCACACGGCCGGAGGGTGTTCGGTGGCCCTGAACAACACGTACGACGCGAGGCTCCAGCAGGAGACCGCCCTGGGGGCGGGTGTGCAGGTCCTGCTGCTGGCCCTGATCGGCACGGCGATCGGGATGGGGCCGGCGGGCTGGCTCAGCGGCCTCGCGTTCGCGATCGCCACCTGGGCGGTGCTCTCCCGGGCCCTGCACCGCTCGCGGCTGCGCTCGTTCGGCGCGGCCAACCGGGTCACCCTGGGCCGGGCCACCCTCGTCGGCGGGGTCACGGCCCTGGTCGCCGACTCCTTCCAGAGCTCACCGCCGGTGTCGCTGTTCGTCGGCCTGACGGCGGTGGCGCTGATCCTCGACGGCGTCGACGGCAAAGTCGCCCGCCGCACCGGGACCTCGACCCCGCTGGGAGCACGCTTCGACATGGAGGTCGACGCGTTCCTGATCCTGGTGCTGAGCGTGTACGTGTCGATGCAACTGGGCCCGTGGGTGCTGCTGATCGGCGGCATGCGCTACGTCTTCGTCGCCGCGGCCAAGGTGTGGCCCTGGCTGACGGCCGCGCTCCCGCCGAGCACCGCCCGCAAGACCGTCGCCGCGCTCCAGGGTGTGCTGCTGCTCCTGGCGGGCGCCGATCTGCTGCCGTACGCGGCCAATTTCGGGGTCGCGGCCCTGGCGCTGGGCCTGCTGGTCTGGTCGTTCGGGCGGGACGTGCTGTGGCTGTACCGGACCTCGCGGATCGAGGAGAGCCCGGCCTCGCGGCAGGTTCGCGAGCTGGTCGCCGGCTGACAGCCGGCCGGTCACGACCCGAACCGGCCGCGGGCCTCCTCGATGTGCGGTACCGGAGACGCCGGCGATGATCTGATGGTGGGCCAGCGGCACGACCGCGTCCGTACCGAGGATCGCGGCCTCGGCGGCCATGGCGGCGTCCTGTCGCTCACCGGTGCTGTCGGTCCCCACGGCCTCGGCGACGGCCCGGTCGACCTTCTTGTCGCACAGTCGGGCCAGGTTGTACCCGCCGTCGCAGGTGTAGTCGCTGCCGAGGGCGCCGACGGGGTCGCCGGTCTCCAGGAGGCTGTTGCGGGCGCCGATGAACGCGTCGAACGTCCCGGCGAGCGCGTCGTTCTCCAGCCGTGAGTACTCGCGGCTCTTGATGCTCTGATCACGCGCTTGCACAGCATGGGCAACAAGCGGAACACGCCGTTCAACCGGGTGATCCCGCCCACGGGAGCCACCAAATCCCATACGGAGTAAGCGATTTGACACCGACACGAAGAACTCCCTAAACCTAGTCACATGACATCCATTTTCAAAACGGTGGAGCGGCCGTGAGGATCGCGTTCGTCGGCAAGGGCGGCAGCGGCAAGACCACCCTGTCCGCACTCTTCTCCCGCCACCTGGCGCGCTCCGGCGCCCCGGTCCTCGCCATCGACGGCGACATCAATCAGCACCTGGCCGAGGCGCTCGGCGGCGAGGAGGTGCCGGCCCCTCCCCTGGGCACCCACGTGTCCGAGATCAAGCAGTTCCTGCGGGGCGACAACCCCCGCATCCCCTCTGCCGAGGCGATGATCAAGACGACCCCGCCCGGCCGCGGTTCACGCCTCCTCCGTCCGCTCGGCGACGACGAACTGCACGGGCGGCACGTCGGCCGGGCGGGCGGCGTCCCCCTCATGGTGACGGGCGAGTTCGACGAGTCGGACTTGGGCGTGGCCTGCTACCACTCCAAGCTGGGTGCGGTGGAGCTGTATCTGAGCCATCTGCTGGACGGCCCGGGCGAGTACGTCGTGGTCGACATGACGGCGGGCGCGGACGCCTTCGCCTCGGGCCTGTTCACCCGCTTCGACATCACGTTCCTCGTGGCCGAACCCACCCGCAAGGGAGTCTCGGTCTACCGCCAGTACCGCGACCACGCCGAGCAGTTCGGGATCCGTATCGCGGTCGTCGGCAACAAGGTGACCTGCGAGGACGATCTGCTCTTCCTCAAGGAGCAGGTGGGCGACGACCTCCTGACCCACCTGGTCCACTCCCCCTGGGTCCGCGCGGCCGAGCAGGGCCGCACCGAGCCCGGCCCGCATGCCCTGGCGTCGCTGGAACCGCACAACCGCCACGCCCTCCGCGTCCTGCGCGAGGCGGTCGACTCCCACCCCCGCGACTGGGACCGCCTGCACCGCCACGCGGTCGAGTTCCACCTGCGCAACGTCCGGGCCTGGGCCGACGCGCGTACGGGCGAGGACCTGGCGGCACAGGTGGACCCGGACTTCGTCCCTGGGCGGACCACTCAGCCCTGAGGTGGCCTGGGCGCACCACACCCACCCCGTCCCCCTCCTCCGGCTACTCGATCCCCGTGGCATCGAGCAGCCGGACCAGGTCCTTGCGCCCGTACCCGAGCAGCCGGGCGCGGGCGGCTGCCGTCAGCATCAGGTGCGCGACGGTCTCCGCCGCGTGCCCGTCCTTGTTGTCGCCGCCGAACCATTCGTGGGGTTTCTCGACACCCAGACTGTTCATCACCAGCCCGTGCTCCCGCCGAACCTCCGCGACGGTACCGGCGACCGCGTCCACGAGCGTCCTGCCCGGCCGCTCGCACTCCAGGGCGAAGCACCCCCGGTCGACCGGCACACACCCCTCGGGTGGACGCGCCCGCAGGCCCGCGTACCTCTCGTCCCCGAACCCCGACGCCCGGGCCTCCTCGTGCACCAGTGAGAACCGGTGGAACCCGGGCGGAAGCGGAGGCGGTGGAGGCGAGTACTCCCATCCGGCGTCCTCGTACACCCGCCGCTTGACCTCTTCCTCGTCGGCATGCGTCATGGTGAAGCCGCTGGCCTCGTTGCGCCCGGTCGTCGTGCCGTCGGGGTTGCGGTGGAAGTGCAGGCCCATGGTGTGCTCCCGATGCGGTGATTGCTATGGACGAGAAGTCCCCGTCACCCGCTCGAACGGACCGGACGGCCGGCCCGTGCCCGCTTGTTCGCAGTACCACCCGATCGTGTGAAAACAGGCGGCGTGGTCACCGGTCGGCCCCGCGGGATCGGCGGTTGTTACGCTCCTGCGGTGAGCATTCCGGGCCCCGCAGAAATCCAGGCGCTGCACGAGAAGTACGCGCCCACCGCCGAGGCGTTCACCCTCGTCCACACGCACTGCGAGATCGTCTGGGCAATCGCCGAGCAGCTCCTTTCGGCGCCCCACCTCGCTCACCTCGACGCCGACCTGGTCCGGGCCGGCTGCCTCCTCCACGACATCGGCGTCTACCGCCTCTACGACGCCGAGGGGCGCCTGGACCACCGGAACTACATCCGGCACGGCCTGCTCGGCCACGAGATCCTCGAAGCGGAGGGCTTCCCCGAAACCCTCCGCCGCTTCTGCTCCCACCACACCGGAGTGGGAATCACGCGACAGGACATCACGAGTCAAGGGCTGCCCCTCCCTCCCGCCGACTACGTGGCGGAGACGGAGGAGGAGAGGCTGGTGATGTACGCGGACAAGTTCCACACCAAGTCCCGGCCCTCGGCGTTCCTCTCCCCCGATGAATACGCCGCCCACGTCCGCCGGTTCGGCGAGGACAAGGTGATCGCTTTCCAGGCACTGCGTGGGAAGTTCGGCGATCCGGACTCAACCGTGCCGGTGCCGGGCGGCGGCAGCATCCAGCGGGTGACCGCTCCGTAGGTGACTCACGGCGCCGACTGCGACGAACTGCCCGAAGAACTCCCCGGCCGGCCCATCGCGGCCTGTGTCCCGGCGTCGCCACCCGGGTGGGCAAACACGACAAACCCCCTTTCCAAGTCTCGTCGTTGACCTACGGTTACGTCATCCGCCTCGCCCCCCTCCAGTTCCAGCCCGGCCCCTGACACGCCGTCTTACTCGCCTTCTCCAACCGTCCGCATCCCCGATGACTCCGACACCGGCGAGGGGAGCGCTGACGAGCCCGCCCCCGAGCCGTCGACACCTCCTCCGGATCCCACCGAAGAGGCGTTCGAAGCCATCTCGGCCGGTGACTGCCTGGCGGTCCACGACACGGGGCGCGGGGGCACCACCAGCGTCGACTGGAGGGTCGGTGCTCCGCCGGACCCCGTGTCCTGCGCCGGCGAGCAGGCGCGGGTCCAGGTGACCGCCATCAACACGGCCTGCCCCACCGGCTACGGGAAGTCGTACTGGAGCTACCGGTCCGCCGCCACCGGCGACACCACGAAGCTCTGCCTCACCCGCGTCTACCACGCCAACTACTGCATTCTCGGCCGGCAGTCCGGCGATTCGATCTCCCTCGCCCTGGTGACGGCCGTGGCCTGCCGGCGCGAGCCGGTACCCGTCCCGTACAACCAGATCATGCACATCACAGGCGTCTACCGCGCCCCGGCGGGCGCCGACGCGAACAACTGCCGCCGGGCGGCAGGCGACCAGACGCGCTACTGGGCCGCCCTGGTGGACGACGGCGCCACGCTGCTGTGCACCACGAGCTACCAGGGCAGCTGACCGACAGCTCAGTTCCCCCCTCCAAAAGAGGAGCCGCCCAAGTCCGCTGGTGGAAAGGCAGGTTCGGACCCGTCTCTCCGTCGTCGTGACGGCCGTCGAGCCCGGGTTCACCGAAACGGACGGGGTTGTCACCCGAAAGCCCTCACCTTGTGCGATTTCATCCCCCTTCACCCCTGTGCCGCATACCGTGGACCCACCGCCTGAACATCTCTCGGCACAACAGGGAGCGGCGGTGACATGCAGGTCACGGGAGACGGAAGAAGAACGGGATGACACAGGCCGCCGCAGGGAGCGAGCTGGACGAACGGGTGCCGGGGCGCCGGTGGACCGTGCGTCTGGACCCCGTCGGCCGAGGCAGCTCGGAGGTGCGCGTCTCGTGCAGCCGACCCGCCTGTGCCGAGCGGCGTCTGCCCTCCGCGGCGGCAGGCCGTACGGCCGCGGTCGCCCACCTGAAGGCGCACCTGCGCGCCGCCCCCGCTCCCAGAGCCGGTACCTATTGCGCCTGCCGGGCCGACGGCTGCCGCGCCCACCTCCCCGACACCGGCAGGCATACTCGTACCGAACAACCCTGGCGGTGCGGCGGACCGGTCGTCCTGGCCGTGATCACCGACCGGGCAGGACGCTGGTGGCAGGCCCTGGAGTGTTGTTCCAGGTGTGCCGCCGCCACTCCCGGAGCCCAGACCGCGGCCCCCTCCCACC
>NZ_JAIGQA010000185.1:0-15678 GCF_019733245.1 Streptomyces sp. WAC04114 | reverse complement strand
ATCGGCATCCTCGTCGTCGAGCCCCAGTGAGCCCCCGTCGATCGTGATGACGTCGTGTCCCGCCCAGGCCAGTCCGCCCAGCATCGCCACGAACAACACCACCACCGACCCCGCCCGCGCGAGCAGTTCGGCCGGTGAGATCACAACTCCCGCCGCCCGCAAGGACCGCAGGAAGAACCACGCCAGCAGCACCGCCCCGACCAGGCTCACCCCCAGTGGCGTGATCTCGATGGCCGTGTCCGCCTCCGCGCCCGTGAGGCCGAACGCCGACACATCGCCAGACGGCGTGACCGAACCACCCGCCCCGAGGGCCACCACCGCCGCGGTCATCGGCCCCAACGAGCCCGCCGCGTCCGCCTCCAGCAGCCGCAGGCCCAGCGCGGCCGTCCCCGCCATCCCGATCAACGCCCAGCTCACCGCGGCCACGGCGGACATCACCACGTCCCCCCACGGCACGCGCTCGTCGTCCTTCGCCGTCTCGACCCCTGCGGCAGCACTCATGGCAGACCCCCCGATCCGCTGCGCGACGGGAACACCACGCATGTCCCCCTCGCGTCGAAATACCACTCTCCGGCCCGGTTTCAACCCCGTCAACGGAATCGGCCGATGCGTCCGAGCGCGGTCTTCACGAGGCCCGACTTTCGGTCAGGGGGCCGCTCCTGAAATAGTTCCCCCCGATGTTCGACATCCCTAGACTCCCCATGTCGGGGGTAACTCGGGGGACAACTCAGTGGGGCATGGAGTGCCGGAACTCGTACTGGAATCAAACGGACGTACCTGGACGCTCGATCCGTCCAGGGCATACACCCTCGGACGTGATCCGCAGGGGGACGTCGTCTTCGACGACGCCAGGGTCTCCTGGCGTCACGCCACGGTCAGCTTCAACGGCCGCAGTTGGGTCATCGAGGACCACGGCAGCACCAACGGCACGTTCGTGCAGGGGCAACGCATCCATCAGATGGAGCTCGGCCCCGGTTCGGCCGTCAACCTGGGCAACGCGACCGACGGCCCGCGTCTGAACCTGTCCGGCGCCGCGGCCTCCGTCGCCACGCCGCAGGCTCAGCCCCAGCAGCAGCCGTACGCGGCGCAGGGCGCGAATCCCGGCTGGGGCCAGCAGGCTCCGGCCCAGCCGCCGCAGCAGCAGGCCCCCCACGCCGGCTGGCAGCAGTCGCAGCAGGCCGCGGCGCACATCCCGCAGCAGCAGGGTCCCGGCGGTGTCGCGGGGGCGCCGCCGGTCCATGGCGACCGCAGCCCGACCACGTTCCACCAGTTCTCCCTCGGCCGCGTGATGCGCATCGGCCGTGCCCTGGAGAACGAACTGGTCGTCTCGGACCTCCAGGTCTCCCGGCACCACGCCGAGTTCCACGCCACGCCCGACGGCCGCATGGAGATCCGCGACCTCGGCTCGCACAACGGCACGTACGTCAACGGCCAGCCCATCACCAAGGGCGGCACGCAGCTGCTCGGCCCGACCGACGTCGTCGGCGTCGGCCACTCGACGTTCCGCATCGTCGGTGACCGGCTCGAGGAGTTCGTCGACACCGGTGAGGTGTCCTTCTCCGCCCGCCACCTGACCGTGACGGTCGACGGCGGCAAGCAGATCCTCAAGGACGTCTCCTTCGGCGTCCCGGAGAAGTCGCTGATCGCGGTCATCGGCCCGTCCGGCTCCGGCAAGTCGACCCTGCTCAAGGCGCTCACGGGTTACCGCCCGGCCAACCAGGGCGAGGTGCTCTACGACAACCGGAACCTCTACAAGCAGTTCGCCGAGCTGCGTCAGCGCATCGGGCTGGTCCCGCAGGACGACATCCTGCACAAGGAGCTGACCGTCAAGAAGGCCCTCAAGTACGCGGCCAAGCTGCGCTTCCCCGCCGACACCACCGGCGCCGAGCGCGAGGCCCGCATCGACGAGGTGCTGCGCGAGCTCAAGCTCGACATCCACAAGGACAAGAAGGTCACGTCCCTCTCCGGCGGCCAGCGCAAGCGCGTCTCGGTCGCCCTGGAGCTGCTGACCAAGCCGTCGCTGATCTTCCTGGACGAGCCGACCTCCGGCCTCGACCCGGGCATGGACCGCGACGTCATGCAGCTGCTGCGCGGGCTCGCCGACGACGGCCGTACGGTCCTCGTCGTCACCCACTCGGTGGCCGAGCTGGCGATCTGCGACAAGCTGCTGGTGATGGCGCCGGGCGGCTCGGTCGCCTACTTCGGCCCGCCCGAGGAGGCGCTGAACTTCTTCGGCTACGACACCTGGGCCGATGTCTTCTCCGCCTTCGAGAACTACCGCGACTACGACTGGGCGGGCCGCTGGAAGGGCTCGCAGCACTACCAGATGTACGCCGCGGACATCGACGCCGTTGCGCCGCAGTCCGTACAGGTCCCGCAGATGCAGGCGATGAAGCCGCCGAAGCCGCAGGGCTGGATGTCCCAGTTCGTCACGCTTGTCCGGCGGTATGTCTCGGTGATCGCCTCGGACAAGGGCTTCCTCGCCCTGATGGTGATCCTGCCGGCCGTGCTCGGCGCGGTCAGCCTGCTCATCGACGCCGACAAGGGCCTGCTGCCCAACCCGGCCAACCCGCAGACCGGCCGCATCATCCCGAACGGCACGGCCACCACGGTCCTGCTGATCCTCGCGGTCGGCGCCTGCTTCGCGGGCGCGGCGAACTCGGTCCGAGAGCTGATCAAGGAACGCGTCATCTACGAGCGGGAGCGCGCCACCGGCCTCTCGCGCTCGGCGTACCTGATGTCCAAGGTGTTCGTGCTCGGCATGATCACCGTGCTCCAGGGCCTGCTCGTCGGCGTCATCGGCTTCTCCAGCCGGGAGATCCCCGAGGAGGGCCTGGTCTTCGGCAGCGCCACGCTCGTCGAGCTGTCCGTGCCGATCATGGCCCTGGGCTTCACCTCGATGATGTTCGGCCTGATCATCTCCTCGCTGGTGAAGACCGCCGAGAAGACCATGCCGCTGCTGGTGATGTTCGCCATCATCCAGGTCGTCTTCACCGGCTGCCTGTTCGCGCTGCACGGCTCGATCGGCGTCAACCAGTTCTCGTTCCTGATGCCGTCGCGCTGGGCGGTCGCCGCCTCCGGCGCCACGCTGGACTTCAACAAGATCAGCCCGCCCGAGACGGCCGGCGACACCGACCCGCTGTGGGAGCACACCGCCGGGGCCTGGGCGATGGACATGGGCGCGCTCCTCGTCCTCGGCGTGATCTGCGGCTTCTTCGTGGCCCGCTTCCTGCGCCGCCACGAGCCCGAGGTCATGCGCAAGTAGTCACCGCGGTACGACACGACGCCCGAAGGGCGGCACCCCGTCAGGAGGGTGCCGCCCTTCGGCGTACCGACAGCTGTCTCAGAGGTCCGCGCCGACCTCAGTACGCGCTGTCGACGTTGTCCATGGAGCCGTACTTGTCGGCCGCGTAGTTGCAGGCGGCGGTGATGTTGGCTACCGGGTCGTAGATGTCCCAGGAGGTACCGGGGACGTGCCAGTGCTTGAAGGTCGGCGGGATGACCTGGAGCAGGCCCTTCGACGGGATGCCGTTGATGGCGTTGATGTCCCAGTTGTTGATCGCCTTCGGGTTACCCGAGGACTCCCGCATGATGTTGCGGTGGATGCCGTCGTAGGACGCCGGGATGTCGTGCTTCTTCAGGATCGCGAGCGACTCGCGGATCCAGCCGTCGAGGTTGTTCGGGTAGCTGACGGCCTTCTTGGCCTCGGCGCGCTTGGCGGCGCGGCTCGCGGCCTCCTTGGCCTGGCGCGCGGCCTCGGCCTTCTTCTTCGCCGCCTCGGCGGCGGCCTTCTTCTTGGCGGCGGCCGCGGCGTCGGCCTTCTTCTTGGCCGCGATCTGCTCGGCCTTCAGGCTGGCGCCGGCCATCTGGTCCGTGACGCTCGCCTTGACGTCCTTGATCTGCTGGGTGCTGTACGCCACCGCAACCGGCTGAGCGGCCTCGGTCGTGGTCTTGGTCGAGGCACCGCTCGGCACCGCGGAGAACCCGATGGCGGCGGCGCCGAGGGTGGCGACACCGGCCATGGCGATCTTGTGGTGACGGGTCAGGCTACGACTCTGAACACGGCTGAAGATGTTCTTGGGCATGCTGCGTGGACCTCTTCGAATAGCGCGGGGTGTCGCTCGGCGTCCGGCGTTGGACTCGGTGTGTTTCCGACACAAACGCCGCGGAGGTGAACCCACGGCGCTGAGCGACGTCGCCAATTCTTAGCGGCCGCAAAATGGCGTGGCAAAGGTGTGACGTACGAAGGGAGATAGTGGATCAGGGATGGGTAAATCGGGGCAGATTGGACTATCCGTGCCGCTCAAAAGGGGCGAGTTGTCTCCTAAGTCCGTTCGTACGTGACGTGGGTCCTATGCGAGGGCTCACATCGCCCCTAGATCAGTCTCACGGGCAGTTGCAGAAGCGATGCTCTGTGTGAGGCCCTTCTCAGGGGTGCTCAGCGCAGGACGAGGTGCACGTCCCCTAACTCGTGCCACAGATAGCGCCCTTGCAGCGCGGCCTCGTACCCCCGCTCGACCGCAAGCCGCCCCGCGACCGCCTCCAGCATCAGCAGATGCGAGGCCTGCGGCTCGTGCAGCCCGGTCAGCAGCCCGTCCACCACTCGCACCCCGCGCTCCGGCGTGACGACGAGCTCCGTCCACCCCGCACGCGCGCGGACGGCCCCGTCGGCGCCCACCGCCGACTCCACGGCCCGCACCGTCGTCGTCCCCACCGCCACCACCCGGCCCCCGCCGGCCCTCGCGGCCTCGATCAGCCGCGCCGACGCCTCCGGCACCGCGAAACGCTCCGGATACGGCGGCTCGTGCGCCTCCGCCGAGGCCACTCCCGTGTGCAGCGTGACCGGCGCGAACAGCACCCCCCGGCTCACCAGCTCCGTCACCAGCCGCGCCGTGAAGGGCCGCGCCGCGCTCGGCATCTCCGCACTGCCCGTCCCGTCCGACGACGGCAGCGCGAACACCGTCTGATAGGCGGACAGCGGCTGGTCCCGCTCCGTATAGGCGTAGCGAATGGGCCGCCCGTACTCCCGCAGCAGCTCCGGCACCCCCGCCCCGGACACCCGCGCCCACCACAGCCGCTCACCCCGCCCGCTCAGGGGCTCCTCCAGGACCAGTCCCACGCCTCCCGGCAGGCGCACCTCCCTCCCCGCGGGCCCACCCGCACGCGCGCGCGTGGTGCCCCGCCCGTCGGGCTCCCGCAGTTCCACCGCCCAGCGGCCGTCGTCCCCGCGCGTCGAGAAGTGCACCACCACGCGCGCGTGCCCGGTCCAGCCGTCCACGGCCGCCGCCAGCGTGGCCGAGGTGTTGACGACGAGCAGGTCCCCGGCCCGCAGCAGCAGCGGCAACTCGCGGAACGTGTGATGTGCCACCTCGGCACCCCGCGACACCAGCATCCGTACGGCGTCCCGCTCCAGCCCCGGCCCCCGCTGCTCGACGGGCACCCGGGCCGACAGCTCCTCCGGTACGCGCACGGCCAGGGTCATCGGGCTCCGTCCAGCAGCGCCGGTGCCCCGTACCGCCCGCTCGCCGGACGCTCGTCCAGCAGCCGCAGGAATCCCGGCACGACATCCGCCGGCTCCGGCCGCGGCTCCCGGTCCTCCGGTACGGCAGCCGCGTACAGGTCCGTGGCCATGTCCCCGGGATCGACCGCCCAGACCCGCAGCCCCGGCTCCTCCACGGCGAGCACGGCGACCAGATGGTCCAGGGCCGCCTTGGACGCCCCGTAGCCGCCCCAGGTCTCGTACGCTTCGGCCGCCGCGTCCGAGCTGACCGCGACGACGGCACCCGCCCGCGAGGCCCGCAGCAGCACAAGCGCCTCCTGGACCAGACCCAGCCCCGCCACCAGGTTCACCTCCAGCGCCCGGCGCAGCCCGTCCAGGGGCAGCTCCTCCAGCCTGACCAGCGGCTCGGCACCCAGCGCGCTCGCGTTGTGCACCAGCAGGTCGACGCCGCCCAGCCGCCAGGCCGCTGCCACCAGCTCCGCCCGGTGCCCGGCGTCCGTGACGTCCCCGGGCAGGGCGGCCACCCGCGTGCCCTGCGCGGACACGGCCTCCGCCGTCTCCGCCAGCGCCGTCGCGCCCCTGGCGTCGAGCACCAGGTCCCAGCCCCGCCCGGCCAGGGCCAGGGCCAGCGCCCGCCCCAGCCCCTTCGATGCCCCGGTGATGATCGCAACCGGCATGATCCGCTCCCTCGTCTGATCGCGTGGCCTCAACGTAGGTACGGGGCCATGCGGGCCGCCTCGGACGCGGGCCGCAGTCCGCCGGGTCCCTTCGCCCTACGCCATGGGACCGGCGGCCCCGGCCGTAGGACCCGCCGCCCGGCCGCCTCGGCCCCGGGACCTAGGCCCACCGACCGGGCACCCGGCCGCCGGCGGTCCGATCCGCCCTGTCACAGCCCGCCGGTACCGTGAGGTCATGAGTCACGGTCCCCGGTCCGGCCTCGCCGCGGTGAGCTCCGCGTTGCTGGCCATGAGCAGGCATCTCGAGGTGCGCGACGTCCTCAAGACGATCGTCGCCTCGGCCCGCGAGCTGCTCGACGCCGAGTACGCCGCGCTCGGCGTCCCGGACGACCACGGCGGCTTCGCCCAGTTCGTGGTCGACGGCGTCAGCGAGGAGCAGTGGAAGGCCATCGGCCCCCTCCCGCGCCAGCACGGCATCCTCGCCGCGATGCTGCACGAGGCCAGGGCCGAGCGCCTCGCGGACGTCCGCAAGGACCCCCGCTTCGAGGGCTGGCCGAAGGCCCACCCCGACCTGGTCGACTTCCTGGGCCTGCCGATCCGCGACGGCGACGAGGTCATCGGCGCCCTGTTCCTCGCCAACAAGCTGCGTCCCGGCTCGGGACACACCCCGTGCCCCGAGCCGGAAGGCGGCTGCGGCTTCACGCAGGACGACGAGGAACTGCTCGGCATCCTCGCCCAGCACGCCGCGATCGCCCTCACCAACGCCCGCCTCTACGAGCGCAGCCGCGAACTGACCATCGCCGAGGAGCGCTCCCGCCTCGCCCACGAACTGCACGACGCGGTCAGCCAGAAGCTGTTCTCCCTGCGCCTGACCGCCCAGGCCGCGGCCCGCCTGGTCGACCGCGACCCCTCCCGGGCCAAGGGCGAACTCCAGCAGGTGGCCGTCCTGGCCGCCGAGGCCGCCGACGAACTGCGCGCGGCGGTCGTCGAGTTGCGCCCCGCCGCCCTCGACGAGGACGGCCTCGTCGCGACCCTCCGGACGCAGATCCAGGTCCTCGACCGGGCCCACAGCGCCCGCGTCACCTTCGCCGGCCACGGCGTGAGGGCCCTGCCCGCCTCCCAGGAGGAAGCCCTCCTGAGGGTCGCCCAGGAGGCCCTGCACAACGCCCTGCGCCACTCCGGCGCCGACCACGTCGACGTGACTCTGGACCGCCGCGGCGGCGGAGCCGTCCTCAGGGTCACGGACGACGGCAGCGGCTTCGACACGCGGGCGGTCCGGCACGCGGGACGCCACCTCGGCCTGGTCTCGATGCGGGACCGGGCGAGCGGCGCCGGCGGCACGCTGACCGTGGAATCGGTGCCCGGCAAGGGCACCGTGATCGAGATGGAGGTCCCCGGTGGCTGACGCGATCAAGGTGCTGCTCGTCGACGACCACCAGGTCGTCCGCCGGGGCCTGCGCACCTTCCTCGAAGTGCAGGACGACATCGAGGTCGTCGGCGAGGCCGCGGACGGCGCCGAAGGAGTCGAGCGCGCCGAGGAGTTGAGGCCCGACGTCATCCTCATGGACGTCAAGATGCCGGGCATGGACGGCGTCGACGCCCTGCGCAGACTCCGCGAGCTGGACAACCCCGCGCGCGTGCTGGTGGTCACCAGCTTCACCGAGCAGCGGACGGTGGTCCCCGCCCTGCGCGCCGGCGCCGCCGGGTACGTCTACAAGGACGTCGACCCCGACGCCCTCGCCGGAGCCATCCGCTCGGTCCACGCCGGGCACATCCTCCTCCAACCGGAGGTCGCCGGCGCCTTGCTGGCTCAGGAGGAGTCCAACTCGGGCACGGGAAGGGCCGGTTCGCTCACCGAGCGGGAGCGCGAAGTGCTCGGCCTCATAGCGGACGGCCGCTCCAACCGGGAGATCGCCCGCGCGCTCGTCCTCTCCGAGAAGACCGTCAAGACCCACGTCTCGAACATCCTGATGAAACTCGACCTGGCCGACCGGACGCAGGCCGCCCTGTGGGCCGTCCGCCACGGCGTGACCGGCTGACCCACTCACCCACGGCAACGCGGAAGGTTGCGTTCCGGACCGAGATTCATACTGTCGTGGGAACGTCCCTCGGATGGCGCAACCTCGATGGATCTCCACCGTTCTCCATGCGTGCCGCGGCGCCTGCCGCGGCGATCGCAAGGAGGGCTCAGAAGTGAAGAACCTGAAGAAGGCAGCGGCCGTGACGATGGTGACGGGTGGCCTGCTGGCCGCCGGCGCGGGCATGGCCTCCGCCACCAGCGCCCACGCCGACGGCCAGGCCGTGGGCTCCCCGGGCGTCGGCTCGGGCAACGTCGTCCAGGCCCCGGTGCACGTCCCGGTCAACGTGTCCGGCAACAGCGTGAACGTCGTGGGCGTCCTGAACCCGGCCTTCGGCAACCTCGCCGTCAACCACTGACACCCCACCTCCGTCTCCGAGCCGGAGGGACCCCGGCCTCCCGGACCTGCCCGGGAGGCCGCTCGGCTGCGTGCGGCCTGAGCCGCGGGCATGCGTGCCGCCCAAACTGCGGGCGCCCGTCCCGCCCAGCTGCGGGCATGCGTGCCGCAAAGGGCGGCACGGGTGGGCGCAGCGGCACCCCGCTACGCCGGGCTGCGGACCCACCCGGCCCCAGCATCAACGCCGGGCACCCCGCGACGAAGGGCTGTGAAACCCCTCACCCCCCAGCACCCACACCGAGCACCACACACAGAAGCGGTCACCGCACGCCCCGCTCCCGCTCCTCCACAACGGAGTTGTACGCCGCGACCTGCGCCCGCCGAGCCGTCCGCTCCACCGGCCGCAACGCCTCCCGCCGCGCAAAGATCTCCGACGAACTCACCGCACCCCCGTGCCCACTCCCACTCTCCGTCGCCACGGCGATCAGCGCCCCCACCCGCTGCGCCAGCTCCAGCACCCGCACAGCCCGCGGCGGATACCCCGGCGCCAGCACCTCCCGCCCCCGCTCGGCCCGTGCCCGGTACGCATCGATCGCCGCCTCCGCCACCGGCCCCGACCCGGCCACATCCAGCCGCGTCAGCAGCTCCGTGGCCTCCCGCAGGGCCTCTGCCAGCTCCCGCTCCGCCTCACCCAGCGACGGCACGTCCGCCGGCGGCGCCTCCCGCACGGGCAGTACGTGCCACACGACCTCCACGTGCACATCACCCCGGGGCCCGGCCTCGTACACCTCCGGCACCAGCCCGAACGCGGCGCCGTAACAGACCACCGCCTGCTCGGCGTCCAGCGCCCGCGCGTTGAACTCCGGCGGCCCGCTCAGCCCCAGCGGATGCCCCGGCGCGGGCAGCGCGACCCGCAGTCCGGTCACCCCGAGCGTCCGCAGCCGCCCGAGCGCGAGAGTGAGACCCACGGGCGCCGCTTCCCCGGGCAGCCCCTCCACCCGGTGCACCGCGTCCTCGCCGACGACGGCGAGCACGGCGTCGTCCGGCGAGACATGTCCGGCCAAAAGGGCATTTCCCCAAGCTGCGAGACGTCCAGCACGTGGTTCCGAGAGCATGCCTCCACCCTAGGACCCTCCAAGGACCGGACCGAGGGAATGCCCGGGCGACCCGGTGGCGTAGATTTCATGGAGGGCTGCGCCCACCGGCGCGGCGGACCGAGCCACAGGCTTACGCGACAGCCGAGACCGGCCACACTGCAAGGGGAGACAACGCGCTCATGAGCGATGTTCTGGAGCTTCAGGACGTATCCGTGGTCCGTGAGGGCCGGGCTCTGGTGGACCAGGTCTCCTGGTCGGTCAAGGAGGGCGAGCGCTGGGTCATCCTCGGCCCGAACGGCGCCGGCAAGACCACCCTCCTCAACCTCGCTTCCACCTACCTCTTCCCCAGCTCGGGCACCGCCACCATCCTCGGCGAGACCCTCGGCCGGCCCGGCACCGACGTCTTCGAGCTGCGCCCCCGCATCGGCGTGGCCGGCATCGCCATGACCGAGAAGCTCCCCAAGCGCCAGACGGTCCTGGAGACGGTCCTGACCGCCGCGTACGGCATGACCGCCACCTGGCACGAGGACTACGAGGACATCGACGAGCAGCGCGCCCGCGCCTTCCTCGACCGCCTCGGCATGAGCGAGTACCTGGAGCGCCGCTTCGGCACCCTCTCCGAGGGCGAGCGCAAGCGCACCCTGATCGCCCGCGCCCTGATGACCGACCCCGAGCTGCTCCTCCTCGACGAGCCCGCCGCCGGCCTCGACCTCGGCGGCCGCGAGGACCTCGTCCGCCGCCTCGGCCGTCTCGCCCTCGACCCGATCGCCCCCTCGATGCTCATGGTCACCCACCACGTCGAGGAGATCCCCCCGGGCTTCACCCACGTCCTCATGATCCGCCAGGGCAAGGTCCTCGCCGCCGGCCCGCTGGAGCTCGAGCTCACCTCCCGCAACCTCTCCCTCTGCTTCGGCCTCCCGCTCGTCGTCGAACAGTCGGGCGAGCGCTGGACCGCACAGGGCCTCCCGCTCTCCTGAACCGGACCGCCACCCCACAAATCCCCGAGTAAGAACGGGATTTCACACCACGGGCGCCCTGTCGGCGACAGGGCCCGCGGACCTACCATGACCATGTGGAAATCGACGCATGGCTGTGGTGGCTGATCGGCGCGGCAGCGCTCGGTATCGCGCTCGTGGTCACCGCGATGCCCGAACTCGGCATGCTGGCGGTGGGAGCCATCGCCGCGGCGGTGGTCACCGGCGTCTTCGGCGGCGGAGCCGTCGCCCAGGTCGCGGTCTTCGCCGTCATCTCGACCGCGGGCATCGCCGTCGTACGGCCCATCGCGAACCGCCATCGCGCCCAGCGACCCCAATTCGCCTCCGGCGTGGACGCGTTGAAGGGCAGACAAGCCGTCGTGCTGGAACGCGTCGACGCCTCCGGCGGCCGGATCAAGCTGGCCGGCGAGATCTGGTCGGCCCGTGCCCTCGACACCGGCCACGCCTACGAAGTGGGCCAGGAAGTCGATGTCGTGGACATCGAGGGAGCCACCGCGATCGTCATGTGACCTCGCGAGACGTAACTGCGGTGAACTCCTCGCCAGCCACACGACGGTCTGTCAGACTCGACCAGCAAGATCTTCGACAACCATAAGATCTGCCGAAGGCGCCGAAGCGGAGAAGGGACACGGGGAACGACGATGGAACCGGTCATCATCGTCCTGATCATTCTGGTGGTGTTGGTCTTCATCGCCCTGATCAAGACGATCCAAGTCATCCCACAGGCCAGTGCGGCCATCGTCGAGCGCTTCGGGCGCTACACGCGGACACTCAACGCGGGACTCAACATCGTCGTCCCGTTCATCGACACCATCCGCAACCGCATCGACCTGCGTGAACAGGTCGTCCCCTTCCCGCCGCAGCCGGTGATCACCCAGGACAACCTGGTGGTCAACATCGACACCGTCATCTACTACCAGGTGACCGACGCGCGGGCCGCGACGTACGAGGTCGCCAGCTACATCCAGGCGATCGAGCAGCTCACCGTCACCACGCTCCGCAACATCATCGGTGGCATGGACCTCGAGCGGACCCTCACCTCCCGCGAGGAGATCAACGCGGCCCTGCGCGGCGTCCTCGACGAGGCCACCGGCAAGTGGGGCATCCGCGTCAACCGCGTCGAGCTCAAGGCGATCGAGCCGCCCACCTCCATCCAGGACTCGATGGAGAAGCAGATGCGCGCCGACCGCGACAAGCGCGCCGCGATCCTCCAGGCCGAAGGTGTCCGGCAGTCCGAGATCCTGCGCGCCGAGGGTGAGAAGCAGTCCCAGATCCTGCGCGCCGAAGGTGAGGCCAAGGCCGCCGCACTGCGCGCCGAGGGCGAGGCCCAGGCCGTCCGCACGGTCTTCGAGGCCATCCACGCCGGCGACCCGGACCAGAAGCTCCTCTCCTACCAGTACCTCCAGATGCTCCCCAAGATCGCCGAGGGCGACGCCAACAAGCTCTGGATCGTCCCCAGCGAGATCGGCGACGCCCTCAAGGGCCTCTCCGGCGCCATGGGCAACTTCGGCGGCATGGGCGGCGGTTCCGGCGGCAACGGCGGCGCGACCGGAGTCGGCGTCCCCGCCCAGGAACGCCGCGAGAAGCCGTCCATCGACTGACAGCACCCACAACGCACGTTCCCCGCACCCCTTCAAGGGGCGCGGGGAACTACGCGATCAACCATGACGAACCCGCAGCCGAAGAGCCACCCAAGGCCCCACGGCACCCGCTTCACGCCGCGTCCAGCACCAGCCAATCCGGCAGCGCCGCGAAGTCCTTCTGCGCCAGCGTCAGCAACATCGCATCCGCCGGAGTCGGCTCGAACGGCCGCCGCAGCAGCGGCATCCCCGCCTCCTCAGGAGTCCGGTTCGCCTTGCGGTGATTGTCCTGCGCACACGAGGCCACCGTGTTCAGCCACGTGTCCTGACCACCCTGCGACCGCGGCACCACGTGGTCCACGGTCGTCGCCCGCCTCCCGCAGTACGCGCACCGGTGCCGGTCCCTGACCAGCACACCCCGCCTCGACCACGGCGCTTGTCTTCGGAACGGCACCCGTACGTACTGGCAGAGCCTGATCACCCGGGGCGCCGGTATGTCGACCGCGGCTCCCCGCATCCGCAGCTCGGGGTGGGCCTGCTCGACGACGGCCTTGTCCTGAAGCACCAGAACGACGGCTCGGTTCAACGTCACCGTCGACAGCGGCTCGAAGCTCGCGTTCAGTACCAGCGTGTCCCGCATACCAGCCCACCTCCCGTGTGCACCGGCCCACCCCCTGGCGGGCTGGGATCAACTCTGGCCGGGCACGCCGAGATGGACAACGCAATATCTGCTGCTCCCACAGGGGGTGACCCCCGCGGCCCCCGGCAACAAAAATGCCCGCTCCTGATCAATTCCAAGACCAGGAGCGGGCAAACGTTCCGTGAACGCCGGGATTGCGGGGCGACCCGCTCAGCCCTCGGCAGGCACCTCGTACTCGCCGATCAGCTGGGCCCGCCCGATCGTGTGGAACCGCAGGTTGAAGCCCACGGCCGCGGGCGACGCGTCCGAGTCCGGACCGAGCTTCTCCTGGTCCACGGCGTACACCGTGAACACGTACCGGTGCGGCCCGTCCCCGGGAGGCGGCGCGGCCCCACCGAACTCCTTGCCGCCGTAGTCGTTACGAGCGTGGATCGCGCCCTCGGGCAGGCCCTCGAACTTACCGCTGCCCGCACCCACCGGCAGCTCGGTCACCGACGCCGGGATGTCGAACAGCACCCAGTGCCAGAAGCCGCTGCCCGTCGGGGCATCGGGGTCGTAGCAGGTCACGGCGAAGCTCTTGGTCTCGGGCGGGAAGCCCTCCCACCGCAGCTGCGGCGAGGTGTTGCCGGCCGCCTGGACCTGAGCGTCCTTGAGCGTCGCACCTTCCTCGACGTCCTCGCTCTTCACCGTGAACGACGCGACGGGCGGATGGAAGTCGTGGGGGAGCGGCCGCCGCTTGAGCTCGGTCACCTCGGTACCTCCTGATCGTTTCGTGCAGTAGCCCCCGAGCCTAGAACCAGTTGCGCTTGCTGCCGACCTCGGACAGCCACTGGTTGAGGTACGCGGTCCAGTCCGTCCCCTGGTAGTCGTTCAGACCCACCTGGAAGGAGCGGAAGGTGTCGCTGCCCTCGCTGAACAGCCCCGGCTTCTTGTCCATCTCCAGCACCACGTCCATGGCGTTCTGGTCGGCGACGAAGCTCAGCTCGACCTGGTTCAGCCCGCGGTACTGCTGCGGCGGGTAGAACTCGATCTCCTGGTAGAACGGCAGCCGCTGGCGCGTCCCCCGGATCACACCGCGCTCCATGTCCGCGTTCTTGAAGCGGAAGCCCAGCTGGATGAAGGCGTCGAGGATCGCCTTCTGCGCCGGCAGCGGGTGCACGTTGACCGGGTCCAGGTCACCGGAGTCCACCGCACGCGCGATCTCCAGCTCCGTCGAGACCCCGATGTTCATGCCGCGCAGGGCCTGACCGTCGATCATCGTGATCGGCGTCTCCCACGGGATCTCCAGCCCGAACTGCACGGCGTGCACCGCGTTCGCCTGCAGTTCGAACGCACCGCCCAGCCGCGACTTCGTGAACTCGATGTCCTGCTTGTACTCCTGGTCGCCGCTCTCCACCTCGACCTTGGCCTGCAGCCCGACCGAGAGCCCCTCGATCTGCTGATTGACGGACCCGCCCTGGATCCGCACCTCACCCTGGACGACACCGCCCGGGACGACGTTGACCTCGTGCAGCACCGTCTCGACCGAAGCCCCGCCGGCCCCCAGGCTCGCGAGCAGCTTCTTGAACGCCATGTCTCTCCCTCTCGCCCACAACGGGTGGATCCTTGATCCATACAAACGCGATCCGGCCGTGGCCGGTTCCACGCCCCACCCTGGCAAGGGCGGTGCCCGACGGCCACCCCGCGGCACCACTCATCTCCAGTACCCTCGGACGGCATGATCGCGACCCCTGACCGTACGCCCCTGTCCAGGGAGTTCTTCGACCGGCCCGTCCTCGATGTCGCCCCCGATCTGCTCGGCCGCATCCTGGTACGCAGCACCCCGGACGGTCCGATCGCCCTCCGCCTCACCGAGGTCGAGGCCTACGACGGGGCAGACGACCCCGGCTCTCACGCCTATCGCGGACGCACGGCCCGCAACGAGGTGATGTTCGGTCCGCCCGGTCATGTGTACGTGTACTTCACCTATGGCATGTGGTTCTGCATGAACCTGGTCTGCGGCCCTCAGGGAAAGGCGAGCGCGGTCCTGCTGCGCGCCGGGGAGATCGTCGAGGGCGCCGAACTGGCCCGGACCCGTCGACTCTCGGCCCGCAACGACAAGGAACTGGCCAGAGGCCCGGCCCGGCTGGCCACAGCCCTGAACGTGGACCGCTCTCTGGACGGCACGGACGCGTGCACCGCACAGGAGACCCCGCTCCGCATGCTGACGGGCACTCGTGTGCCCTCCGACCAGGTACTCAACGGTCCCCGCACCGGTGTGGGCGGCGACGGAGCCGTGCACCCCTGGCGCTTCTGGGTCGCCAACGACCCGACGGTGAGCCCCTATCGAGCCCATGTCCCGAGGCGCCGACGAAGTTGACGCGCCCCGCCGGGGTGCGTAATGTGGCCCGAGCCGCTGTTCCGGGTAGGGCACTCGCCCTGCAGGCGGAAGCGGCCAAACCACTACCCAGCGACTCCCCTCAGCAGGGGCGAATTCGGCGTGCTCGCATGCCTGAATTCGACGCCGACAGACTCGATTATGAGTTGGACGGGGAATCCGCTAACGTAGTGAATGTCGAAAGGCCGACGAGCGAAAGCCCGGGCCGGACGGCAAATCCCGCCGACAGGGAATCGGATCGAAAAGGATCTGATAGAGTCGGAAACGCAAGACCGAAGGGAAGCCCGGAGGAAAGCCCGAGAGGGTGAGTACAAAGGAAGCGACCGTTCCTTGAGAACTCAACAGCGTGCCAAAAGTCAACGCCAGATATGTTGATACCCCGTCTATCGGATCACCGA
>NZ_JAIGQA010000184.1:0-15740 GCF_019733245.1 Streptomyces sp. WAC04114 | reverse complement strand
GGCCCCGCCTCCCGGTCGGCCGCCCCGTCCCCGTGAAGGCAACGACCGCACGGTGGTCCCGGCGTGGGGTGGGGGTAGGGCCGGTCGGCCCTACCCCCACCCAGCAGCCGCCAGGAACGATGGGCTGATGTTCCTGGACAACGCCTTTCGCGCACTCGACCGGCAGGAGTGCCTGCGTCTGCTCGCCAAGGTGCCGGTCGGCCGCGTGGTCTACACCAGGCAGGCGCTGCCGGCGGTCCTCCCCGTCAACTTCTCCCTGGACACGGATACCTCCGTCCTGCTGTGCACCTCACCGGACTCGGACCTCGTACGCGCCATCGACGGCGTCGTGATCGCCTTCGAGGCGGACGAGTTCGATGCGGACACCCGGTCCGGCTGGAGTGTGGTCGTCACCGGACGGGCCGACATGGTGACCGACCCCGCCGAGCACGAGCGCCTGTCGCAGTCCGGCCCCGCATCCTGGATGCCCCTGCGGGACGCCGTGTTCGTACGGATCGAGTCCGAGCTGGTCACCGGACGTGAACTCAGGGGAACGCCCGGTCTGCGGTGAGGCACAGTCCGCAGCGACCGCGAGGCGCCTGTCGCCTGTCGGATGCGGCCCACCGGTCAGACAGACGCGCCTACTGTGCAGGCGCGGTGGAACGTGCCCACGGCGCAGCGTCATGCAGCTGATCCGCTCCCTGGGCGGTGGGTCCCCCGCTCCGCCTCCGTGGCCTCTCCGGAGTCCCGCGCCTGTTCCGGCTGCACGCCCTGACCGCGTTCCTGCTCTTCGCCGCCTGGCCGTTCACACGGATGGTGCATGTGTGGAGCGCCCCGATCGGATACCTCGCCCGCCCGTACCTGGTCTACCGGCGGTGAGCCACGGCGCCCGCGACCCCGACGGCCGCCTGCCGCCCTCGGTCCCGGGCCCGGTCGGTCGGACCTGGTCAGGTCAGCGGGAGCCGGGCGGCGACGTACTCGGTCAGGTCGAGCAGGCGGTTGGTGTAGCCCCACTCGTTGTCGTACCAGCCGAAGACCTTGACCAGTTCGCCGTGCGCCTGCGTCAGCGGGGCGTCCAGGACGCAGGAGGCGGGGTCGCCGACGACGTCGCGGGAGACGATCGGGGCGTCCGAGACCCGCAGGACGCCCTTGAGCGGCCCGTCGGCGGCCTCCCGGAACGCGGCGTTGACCTCGTCGGCGGTCACGGGCCGGTCGAGGACCACGCTCAGGTCGGTCAGCGAGCCGTCCTCGACGGGGACGCGTACGGCGATGCCGTCCAGGGTGCCGGCCAGCTCGGGCAGGACCAGGCCGACCGCGCGGGCTGCGCCGGTGGAGGTGGGGATGATGTTGACGGCAGCGCTGCGGCCCCTGCGCAGGTCCTTGTGCGGGCCGTCGAGGACGACCTGGTCGTTGGTGTAGCCGTGGATGGTGGTCATCAGCCCCTTGACGAGGCCGAAGTGCTCGTCTAGCACCTTCACCATCGGGGCCACGCAGTTGGTGGTGCAGGAGGCGTTGGAGATGACGTGGTCGCGCTCCGGGGCGTACGTGCCCTCATTGATGCCCATGACGACGGTGGCGTCGACGCCCTTGCCGGGCACGGACAGCAGTACCTTTCGGGCTCCGCCCTGCAGGTGCAGCCCGGCCTGCTCGCGGGTGCGAAAGCGGCCGGTGGACTCGATGACGACGTCGACTCCGAGGCCGGCCCAGTCCAGGGCGGCCGGGTCGCGCTCGGCGGTCACGGCGATGCGCTGCCCGTCGACGGAGATCGAGTTGTCGTCGTGCTGGACCGTGCGGCCGAGTCGGCCGTACGTCGAGTCGTACGCCAGCAGATGGGCCAGCGCGGCCGGAGAGGTGAGGTCGTTGACCGCCACCACCTCGATGGCCGTGCCCGCCTCGGTTTCCGCACGCTGCAGCAGACAGCGCAGGTAGTTGCGTCCGATCCGGCCGAAGCCGTTGATGCCCACGCGCACGCTCATGTCCGTCGTCCTCCCGATCGATCCGGTCGATCCGCGTCTGTATGTGCTGCCAGACTGGCGGCCGGAGATGCGGTCGGCCATGGACCGTACGGGGACAAGCCGGGGACCTTCGGCCCGGGCTCGCCGCGCGGGTGTCAGCGCATGTCAGTGGCCTCTCTACTTCAGCCGGTCCTGGGCCTGGGTGGCGATGACAGCGGCCTGGATGCGCCGCTCCACGCCCAGCTTGGCCAGGAGGCGGGAGATGTGGTTCTTGACCGTCTTCTCGGCGAGGTAGAGGCGCTGGCCGATCTGGCGGTTGGTCAGGCCCTCACCGATCAGGGCCAGGATCTCCCGCTCCCGCCCGGTCAGGCCCGGCAGGGCGTCGGGCTCGGGTTCCGGCTCCTGGGCCTGACGCAGCCGGGTCATCAGCCTGGCGGTGGCGCTCGGGTCAAGCAGCGACTGGCCGGCGGCCACGGTGCGCACGGCCGAGACCAGGTCCGTGCCCCGGATCTGTTTCAGCACGTATCCGGAGGCGCCGGCCATGATCGAGTCGAGCAGGGCCTCCTCGTCATCGAACGAGGTCAGCATCAAGCAGGACAGCTCCGGCATGCGTGAGCGCAGCTCGCGGCAGACGGTCACTCCGTCGCCGTCGGGCAGGCGCACATCGAGCACGGCCACCTGCGGGCGCAGCGCGGGAACCCGCACCAAGGCCTGCTCCGCCGTGCCCGCCTCGCCGACCACGGTGATGTCCGGCTCCTCGTTCAGCAGGTCGCGCACACCGCGCCGTACCACCTCGTGGTCGTCCATGAGGAAGACCCGGATCGGGTTGTCGCTACCGGGTCGCTCGCTGTCCGCCATCGACGGCTCCTGTCCTGTTTCGTCTGTGCCGGGCCCCGTAGACCGCCGGACGGGGCGGGGCCGGTCTTTTCCTGACATAGATCTTGCGCGATTTCCAGGCCGAACGGCCAGGGCCGACCGGCCCAATTCGTTCTGACATTCCCACATTCCGACGCCCACCGGTTCTGCCCGCCCACCGGGTGCCGACCGACCGGCGCCGAACTCCCGCGCACTACGCCGGAAGTGACCGCGATGTGCCGTCAATCGTCTGCCGCGCCCGTTGCCGTACGCGCGCCGAGCCTGCCTCCGCCGTACGGACACGGTCCGGTTGTGGGCCAACTGGCCGGCCAGGAAGGCGGTATCACGGGCCATGCCGCTCAGGCACTGTCCGGCGCTCTCGCGCCGTGGCTGGAGAAGTACCCGACGGTGCCGGTCGTCGTCCACACAGTCGATCTCGCACGCCCGTCCGGTGTCGTACTGAAGGCCGCCGCGCAGGCCGGACTCGTGGTCGTCTGCCGCAGGACGCACCGGCCGGCGCTCGGCGTGCGCATCGGCCCGGTGGCCCAGGCGGTACTCACCACGCCGCCGCCCGGTCGCCGTCGTCCCGCACGGCTGAGGGCCGGTTTCCGTACGGCTTGAGGGCCGAGCGACCCCATGGGCGGGGACGTCCAGGACCTGCCGCCGCGTCGGCACCCGTTCGACGCTGACACCGCACCGAAGAGACAGCGAACAGGCAGAGAGACCCGAGGAGCATCGAAATGAAGGCAGCAGTCGTCCAGTCCTTCGGCCAGCCGCTGGTGATCGAGGAGCGCCCGGACCCGGAGCCGGGTCCCGGCCAGGTCCTCATCCGGCTGGAGGCGTCCGGGCTGTGCCACACCGACATCCACGCCGCGCACGGCGACTGGCCGGTCAAGCCCAGCCCGCCGTTCGTCCCCGGCCACGAGGGCGTCGGCATCGTCGAGGCACTCGGCGACGGGGTGACCCACCTGGCCGTCGGGCAGCGGGTGGCCGTGCCGTGGCTGGGCTGGGCCTGCGGGCGGTGCGAGCACTGCCTCTCCGGCTGGGAGACGCTGTGCGAGCAACAGCACAACACCGGCTACAGCGTGGACGGCGGCTACGCCGAGAAGATGCTCGCCCCGGCCGACTTCGCCGCTGTGGTCCCCGAGGGCATTGACCCGCGCGACGCGGCCCCGCTGACCTGCGCCGGTGTCACCACGTACAAGGCTCTCAAGGTCGCCGACGTCCGCCCGACCCAGCTGGTGGCGATCTCCGGCGTCGGTGGCCTCGGTCATCTGGCCGTGCAGTACGCGAAGATCGCCGGCGCCACCGTCGCAGCGATCGACGTCACCGACGACAAGCTCGAACTCGCTCGCGAGCTCGGCGCGGACATCCTCATCGACGCCCGCAAGGAGGACCCTGCCGAGGTGCTCAGGCAGCACGGTGGCGCACACACGGCGATCGCGCTGGCCGTCGACGAGCAGGCGTTCGCCTCCGTCTACGGCGGTCTGCGGCGCGGCGGCAAGCTGGTCATGGTCGCCCTGCCCTCCGGCGGAACCATCCAGGTCCCGATCTTCGACACCGTCCTGAACGGCACCTCCGTCATCGGCTCGATCGTCGGCACCCGCCAGGACCTGGCCGAGGTGTTCCAGCTGCACGCCGCCGGACGCACCCGGGTGATCTACGAGACCCGGCCCCTGGAGACCGTCAACGAGTCCATCGCGGAGGTCCTGAACGGTCAGATCAAGGCGCGCATCGTCTTCGAGTTGTGACACCGCCCGCGTGGCTGCTGCGCCCCGCGCGCCGACCGGGGTGCGGCTCGGCCAAGTGGCCCAACCCGCACCGCACCGTCCCTGCGCAACAGGAAGGAACAGCACCGTCATGGTCCGCTACGTGTACGCGTTCACCGAGGGCGGCCGTGACATGGCCGAACTGCTCGGCGGCAAGGGCGCCAACCTGGCCGAGATGACCCGGATGGGTCTGCCGGTGCCGCCCGGCTTCACCGTCACCACCGAAGCCTGCCGCGCCTTCCTCGCCACCGGCTCCGAACCGGACGGCCTGGTCCGTGAGATCTCCGAGCACCTGACCGTCCTGGAGCAGGCCGCCGGGCGGCTGCTGGGGCAGTCGGACGACCCGCTGCTGCTGTCCGTCCGTTCCGGGGCCCGCTTCTCCATGCCCGGCATGATGGAGACGATCCTGGACATCGGCCTGAACGACGAGTCCGTGCTCGGGTTGGCCAAGTCCTCCGGAAACGAACGCTTCGCCTGGGATTCCTACCGCCGCCTTGTGCAGATGTTCGGCAGCACCGTCATGGGCGTCGACAGTGCGCTGTTCGAGAACGTCATGTCCCGCCTGAAGGAAACCCGAGGCGCGGCCGACGACCTGGGCCTGGACGCGGTCGATCTGGCTGAACTCGTTGAGGCATACAAGGAACTGATCCGCCAGGAAACCGGCGAGTACTTCCCGCAGTCCCCGGCCGAGCAGCTGCGCCGTGCGGTCCTGGCCGTCTTCTCGTCCTGGACAGGCACGCGCGCCCGCCTCTACCGGCGCCGCGAGCACATCCCCGACGACCTGGGCACCGCGGTCAACGTCCAGACCATGGTCTTCGGCAATCTCGGCCCCGACTCCGGCAGCGGTGTCGCCTTCACCCGTGACCCGGCCACCGGGCGCCCCGGCCTGTACGGCGACTACCTGTCCAACGCCCAAGGAGAGGATGTCGTCGCGGGCATCCGCAACACCGTCCCCCTGGACGAACTGAGCCGCCTGAACCCCGAGGCATTCACCCGACTCCGCGACCATATGCGCACGTTGGAGACCCACTACCGGGACCTGTGCGACATCGAGTTCACCATCGAGCGCCGCCGACTGTGGATGCTGCAGACCCGGGTCGGCAAGCGCACCGCCGAGGCCGCGTTCACCATCGCCGCCGAGCTGGCCGACGAGGAACTCATCACCGCCGACGAGGCTCTGGCGCGCGTCAGCGGCGACGGCCTCGCCCGCCTGATGTTTCCCCGCTTCGACACCTCCGCCGTCGGGGACGCCCTCGCGCACGGCATTCCGGCCTCGCCGGGCGCCGCGGCCGGCGCGGCCGTCTTCGACTCCGCCAAGGCGGTACGGCGCGCCGCCGCCGGGGAGAAGGTGGTCCTCGTACGCCAGGAGACGACCCCCGACGATCTGCCCGGCATGCTCGCCGCGCAGGCCGTGCTGACCAGCCGCGGCGGCAAGACCAGCCATGCCGCGGTGGTCGCCCGCGGCATGGGCAAGGTCTGCGTATGCGGCGCCGAAGAGATCGGCGTGGACCCGCGGGGGCGGCGTTTCAGCGTGGGTGGCATCACCGTCGAGGAGGGCATGGTCATCTCCGTCGACGGCTCCGATGGCGCCGTCTACCCGGGCGCCGTCCCGCTGGTGGACTCGGCGGTGATGCGGTACTTCGAAGCAGGGCTCGAGACGGGTGCCGATACGGGTGTCGTCGAGACGGGTGAGGGCTCGGCCGGCGTGGTCGATGCCGTGGCCCGCGCCATGCGACATGCCGATGCTGTCAGGCGGTTGGAGATCCGGGCCAACGCGGACACCCCCGAGGACGCCGCCCGTGCCCGCAGGTTCGGAGCCGAGGGCATCGGGCTGTGCCGGACCGAGCACATGTTCCTCGGCGACCGCCGGCAGCTGGTCGAGGCCATGATCCTGGCCCGCGACGACACCGCACGCGAGCGGGCGCTGGACGCGCTGCTGCCGCTGCAACGGCAGGACTTCGTCGGCATCCTGGAGGCGATGGACGGCCTGCCGGTCACCATCCGGCTCCTGGATCCGCCGCTTCACGAATTCCTGCCGGACCGCACCGAACTCGCCGTCCGCCTCGCGGCAGCCGAGGCGCACGGCACCCCGCCGAGTGCGCACGACGCCGAGCTGCTCCAGGCCGTGAACCGGATGCACGAGGAGAACCCGATGCTCGGCCTGCGCGGCGTACGCCTCGGGCTGGTGGCACCGGGACTGGTCGCCATGCAGGTGCGGGCGATCGCCGAGGCGGTCGTCGAGCGCAAGCGGACGGGCGGTGACCCGCGCGCGGAGATCATGGTTCCGCTGATCGACACGGTCGAGGAACTGCGGCTCGTGCGCGAGGAGGTGGAACAGGTTCTGGCCGAGGTCAGCAGGGCCACCGGCGTGCCCGTCGAGTGCCCGGTCGGCACGATGATCGAGCTGCCGAGGGCGGCTCTGACCGCGGGACGGATCGCCGAGGAGGCGGAGTTCTTCTCCTTCGGCACGAACGACCTGACCCAGACCACCTGGGGCTTCTCCCGCGACGACGTCGAGGCGGCGTTCTTCTCCACCTATCTCGACAAGGGCGTCTTCAAGGTGTCCCCCTTCGAGACCATCGACCGCGACGGCGTCGGCCGGCTGGTCGAGATCGCGGTCGCCGAGGGCCGCGCGGCTCGCCCCGGGCTCCAGATCGGCGTCTGCGGCGAGCACGGCGGAGACCCGGACTCGGTTCACTTCTTCCACGGCGTGGGACTGGACTACGTCTCCTGCTCACCGTTCCGCGTCCCGGTAGCCCGCCTGGAGGCCGGACGGGCCGCGCTCTCCGGGACGGAGACCAGCGACAGCCGATGACACACGCCGAAGGGCCGAAGCCGGACGCGAAAGTGCCGGCTTCGGCCCTTCGAACTGCCGACCACACGTGGGATGACCCCGGTCGTACCCGGGCCCGGGGCCGTGTGGCCGACTCCTGGTCGGGTGGAACAGAAGGGCCGGCTCACGACGGCCCCGAAAACGACCGCATGCCCGACTCGCCTTCGTTCCGCCCCTCGACGGCAACGGCCACGGCACAGCGCCAAGGTCCTGGTGCCGGTGCACCTGTCGGTGCCCGGCACCAGGACCTTGGCGCGGGTTCCCCGAAGCCTGCCGGCTTGACGGCGGCTGGTCAGAGAGATGTTCTTCCAGGCCCGCCTTCAGCACCTGTGGGTCGCGTCCGAGGGGTGGCCGAGCCGTGCCCGGGCGGCGCGCCAGCCGTGCTCGGCCAACAGCACGGTGGAGGCGGTGGCGAGGCAGATCGCCCACTGGGCGGGGCTGAGCGACACGGTGTCGAATACCCCCTGGGCCGTTGGTACTTGCACGGCGATGACCTGGAGGACCAGCACGGTGGCCAGGCAGGTCCACAGGGTGCGGTTGTGCAGTTGGTGGCGGCCGAGGACGGGGCCGTCCTCGCTGCGCGCGGCGAGGGCGTTGAACAGCTGGAAGAGCACGAACGTGGTGAAGGCCATGGTGGCGGCGATCGTGGTGTCGGTGAGGTGGCGGGCGCCGGCGAAGACGGCCAGGGTGCCCGCTGCCATGACCGCGCCGGAACGGGTGATGGCGGCCAGGCGGCGGGCGTTGAGGATGCGTTCGCCGGGCGGGCGGGGCGGACGCCGCATCACGTTGTCCCGCGGAGGGTCGATGCCCAGGGCCATGGCGGGCGGCCCGTCCATGATGATGTTGACCCACAGCAGCTGGATCGCCGACATCGGCGCGGGCAGTCCGGCGAGCACGGTGGCGAGCAGGGTGAGGATGGCGCCGATGTTGGTGGACAGCTGGAAGCGGACGAAGGTGACGATGTTGTCGTAGATCGAGCGGCCCTCGCGCACCGCGCGGACGATGGTGGAGAAGTCGTCGTCGGTCAGGACCATGTCGGCGGCCTCTTTGGCCACGTCGGTGCCGGTGATGCCCATCGCGACGCCGATGTGGGCGGCGCGCAGGGCCGCGGCGTCGTTGACGCCGTCTCCGGTCATGGCCACGATGTGGCCCTTCGCGGAGAGCGCGCGAACGATGGTCACCTTGTGTTCGGGGGCGACGCGGGCGAAGACGCCTATGTCTTCGACGCGGTCCGCGAGTTCCTGCTCGTTCATCCGGGCCAGTTCGGCACCTGAGACGATGTCGCCGGTGATGCCGAGTTCGCGGGCGATGGCGGCGGCGGTGTCAGCATGATCACCGGTGATCATTTTGACGGTGACGCCGGCGGCCCGGGCCAGGGCGACGGCGTCACGGGCCTGAGGACGCGGAGGGTCGGCTATCCCCGCGATCGCGGTCAGGGTCAGTCCCGTCACCTCCCGAGGGCCCGACCGGTCGGTGGTGGCGGTGGCTGCCCCAAGAACGCGCAGGCCCTGGCCGCCCATCCGGCGGGCGGCGCCGGTGATCTCACGACGCCGCTCGGCGTCGAGGGGGACGCGGCCCTGTTCGGTCAGGAGGTGGGTGCAGCGCTCCAGCAGGACGTCGACGGCTCCCTTGGCGTGGACGCGGACGCGGCCGTGCTCCGCGTCGGTGTGGAAGGTGGCCATGTACTTGGCGGCAGGGTCGAAGGGGATCTCACCGGTACGCGGCATGCGGTCACGGAGTCCGGCGTCGACACCGGCCTTGGCCGCGAGTACGGCCAGGGCGGCCTCGGTGGGGTCTCCGATGACGCCGTCCGGGGTGATCCGGGCGTCGTTGCACAGCGCGAAGGGCAGCACCGCGTCGCACAGGGCGGGCGGGGGCGCGTCATGCGAAGTCACATCGCGCCCGGCCTCGCCGTACAGGGCCGCGTCGTGCGGGTCCCGGCCGTGCCGCTCGTCCGCAGAGCGAATGGTGCCTGCTGTGTCGTATCCCTCTCCGGTCACCTCATAGGCGCGCCCGGCGGCCCACAGGGCGCGGGCGGTCATCTCGTTCAGGGTCAGGGTGCCGGTCTTGTCGCTGCACACCACGGTCGCGGAGCCGAGTGCCTCGACGGAGGCCAGGCGTTTGACGATGGCGCCACGGCGGGCCATGCGGTGGACGCCCAGGGCGAGGGTGAGCGCGAGAACGGCCGGCAGACCCTCGGGAATCGCGGCGACGGCCAGGGCCACCGCCCGCAGCGCGAGGCCGGCCGGCTCCTCACCGCGCAGGAGGGCCACGAGCGCGTAGGCGGCCACGGCGACGCCGCTGACCAGGGCCAACCGCCGGCCCAGGCTGTCCATCTGGACCTGGAGCGGGCTGGGCGGTTCCGCGCCGGTGCGCAGCGCCTCGGCGATCGCGCCGACCTCGGTGCGCATGCCGGTGGCCGTGACGATCATCTCGGCGCGGCCACGGGTCAGCGCGGTGTTCATGAAGAGCATGCCGGTGCGCTCGGCAACGGGTACGGGCTCGGCACCGTCGGCCTCGGCGGGCGCGGTCGTCTTGGCGACGGGCTGGGACTCACCGGTCAGCGCGGCCTCGCCCGCCTCGACCGACTCGGCGACCACCAGGCGCCCGTCGGCCGGAACCCGGTCGCCGGCTTCCAGCAGGACGACATCGCCGGGGACGAGGGCGCCGGCCGGGATCTCCTTCAGCCGGCCGTCGCGGCGCACGCGCGCTGTGGGCACCAGCATCTGGCGCAGGGCCTCCAGGCTGCGCTCGGCGCGGCGTTCCTGCAGGTAGCCGATGGTGGCGTTGATGAGCAGGACGACCGTGATGACGAGGGCGTCCTTGACCTCGCCGATGATTCCCGCGACGACGGCTGCGGCGAGCAGGATGCCGATCAGCCAGCTGCGGAACTGGTCCAGCAGGCGGAGCCACTGCGGTCGGCGCACCGGTTCTGCCAGCTCGTTGGCTCCCCACACGGCGGCCCGCTGCTCGGCGTCCGCCGTGCTCAGGCCCGTGTCCGGGACTACGGCCAGTAAGTCCGCCACTTCGGTGGCGTCACGTCGGTAGGCGTCCGGCGGCGGGGGCGTCGGTTCCGGCAGGGTGTGGTGTGCACTGGTCTGCGTAGGCAGGGTGTGGTTCTCCACCGTTGACTGCTGCTCGGGCACGGTCACTCCTTACCGCGGACGACGGTGACGGGGCAGTGGGCGTGGTGCAGCAGGGCCTGGCTGACGGAACCGAGCAGCAGGCCGGTGAAGCCGCCCCGGCCCCGGGCGCCGGTCACCACCAGCTGGGCACCGCGACTGGCTTCGATCAGGGCCGGGCGGATCCGGGAACGCACCAGGCGCCGCTCGACCACGACCTCGGGATAGACCTTCTGCCAGGATGCCAACGTCTCGTCCAGCAGGTGCTGTTCGGCCTCACGAATGCGTTCGGCGTCCGCCACCACGGCGTTGAGGGGGTCGCCGGGGCCTTCGTAGGCGCGCTCGCTGAAGGTGTTCCACACATGGAGGGCGACCAGTGGCGCCTTGCGCAGTGCCGCCTCGGCGAACGCGAACTCCACCGCCGCCTCTCCGGCCACGGAGCCGTCCACGGCCAGGATCACCGCGCCGGCCGGATCGGGGCGGCCCCGCACCACCATCAGCGGGCAACGGCCGTGAGCGGCCAGATGTACCGCCGTGGAGCCCAGCAGCAATCCCGAGAAGCTGCCCAGGCCCCGGCTGCCGACCACCGCCAGCGACGCCGACCGCGACTCGATCTCCAGCACCTCGGGCGCCTCCCCGGCCACCACCGAACGGGTGATCTCGAGGTCCGGTGCGATCGCGTACGCCCGCCCCTCGGCGCGGGCCAGTGCGCCCCGCACCATTGGCTCCAGGCCGTGGTCGGCGGGGTTCCACGGTGGCGCGCCGGCCGGCAGGTGCCCGGTCACCTGACCGAAGGCGTGCACGATCCGCAGCCCCACGCCACGCAGGTGTGCCTCACGGGCCGCGGCCTCGACGGCGCTGATGCTGGAGTCCGAACCGTCCACTCCTACGATCACCGGATCACGGTCACTCATTGGCTCACTCACTGGATACTCCCGTCCCGGACCATCGCCGACGCGCGGCCCTTCGGCTTCCAGCCTCGGGCGGCCGGCCCGGTACGCACAGGGGCCGTCAGTCCGTGCCGAGGGGCCGCTCGGCCCTGTCGGGTACGCCGGGGTGCTCACGACACTGATCACCTGCCGCGCGGTTCCGGCGGCTGCCGTACGACCTGTACGACGGCTCCAGCACCCCGCGACGCCTGCCGAAAACCTGTGTACAGCGGGCCGCCTCGATGCCGGCCGAAGACAGTGCGCGGCGGGCTGAGGCCAGGGCCCGGCGCGAAGGATCCGAATGCGTGACGACGGGGAGATCCACATGGACGTCAACGAGGTGCTGCTGCCCGGCGTCGGGCTGCGCTACGAGTTCGTCAACCACGAGGGCGACCTGATCGGGGTCGTCGCCCAGCGCTCGGGCGACTTCGAACTGGTGGTGTACCCCGGCGACGATCCGGACGAGGCCCGTCCGGTGCTCCGGCTCACCAGCCAGGAGGCGGACGCCCTCGCCGAGATCCTCGGCGCCCCGCGGATCGCCGAGCGGTTCGCCGATCTGACCCGCGAGGTGCCCGGCCTGAGCGCGGGTCAGGTCGAGGTGCGTCCCGGCAGCCCGTTCGCCGACCGGGCCCTGGGGGACACGCGGGCCCGGACCCGCACCGGTGCTTCGATTGTGGCCGTCGTCCGCGGCGAGGACGTCATCGCCTCCCCCGGACCGGGCCAGACCCTGCGGGCCGGGGACATCCTGGTGGTGATCGGCACCCATGAGGGCATCGCCGGCGTCCAGCACATCGTCCAGGGCTGAACCGTGCACACGCCTGTCGCCCTGCTGCTGGAGCTGGGCATCATCCTGGCCGTGCTGAGCCTGCTCGGCACTGTCGCACGGCGCTTCGCCCTCTCCCCCGTCCCGCTGTACCTGCTGGCCGGACTGGCCCTGGGGGACGGCGGGATCGCCCCGGTTCCGGCCGCCCGGGACTTCGTCGACACCGGCGCCGCCATCGGTGTGGTCCTGCTGCTGCTGGTTCTCGGCCTGGACTTCACCGTCCGGGAGTTCACCGTCAGCCTCCGTCGGCACCGTTCCTCCGCCGCCATCGACCTCGTCCTCAACGCCGCCCCCGGCGCCGTGGCCGGCTGGCTCCTCGGCCTGGACGCCGGCGGGATCCTGGCGCTCGCGGGCGCCACCTACGTCTCCTCCTCCGGCATCGTCGCCCGCCTGCTCGGCGACCTGCGCCGACTGGGCAACCGGGAGACTCCCGCGGTGCTGTCCGTGCTGGTGGTGGAGGACTTCGTGATGGCGGCCTACCTGCCGCTGCTCGCCGTCGTCGCCTCCGGAGGCACCTGGTGGCAGGCGCTGCTCGCCGTCGCGGCCGCCATGACGGCCGTCGCCGCGGCCATCACCGCGTCCTGGCGCTGGGGCCACCATGTCAACCGGATCCTGTCCCACACCGACGCCGAGCAGGTACTGCTCCGCGTGCTCGGCCTCACCCTGATCGTGGCCGCGCTGGCCGAGATCATCCACGTCTCGGCCGCCGTCGGCGCCTTCCTGATCGGACTCGCGCTGACCGGGACCGCTGCCGACCGGGCCCGGGCCGTGCTCAGCCCCCTGCGCGACCTGTTCGCCGCGGTGTTCTTCCTCGCCCTCGGTCTGACCGTCGATCCGGGTGACCTGCTGCCGATGCTGCCCGCCGCCGCGGCACTGGCGGTGGTCACGGCCGGGAGCAAGGTGGCCGCCGGCTGGTATGCCGCCCGCCGCGAGGGCGCCGGCCGCCGCGGCCGGCTCCGCGCCGGAACCGCGCTCATCGCCCGCGGCGAGTTCTCCGTCGTCATCATCGGGCTGGCCGCCCCGGCGCAGGGCCGCCTGGCGGCTCTGGTCACCGCTTACGTCATGCTCCTCGCCGTCTGCGGCCCCGTCGTCACCCGCTTCGCGCCCACCCGGCGGGCGGCCCCCCGCCCGCCCGCACCGCGGGACAGGGCAGGTGACCGCCCGCCGGAGAATGTCAGTGCCGCGGGTCCGCTCCCCGCACCACCGCGACCGCGCAGTGGGCGTGGTGCAGCAGGGCCTGGCTGACCGAGCCGAGCAGCAGCCCGGCGAAACCACCCCGGCCCCGGGCGCCAGTCACCAGCAACTGGGCCGACCGGCTCGCCTCGATCAACGCCTCCCGCGTCCCGCCGTGCACCACCCGGTGCTCCACCACCACACCCGGATGCCGTTCCTGGCGTCCGGCGAGCGCCTCGGACAGCAGGCGCTCCTCCTCCCCGGCCAGGGCGCCCGGCGGGTTCGTGTACGGCATCGACGAGTCCTGCGGCGCGGGCATCGGCGCATTCCAGGTGGTCCAGGCGTGCAACGCCACCAGCGGCGCCTTGCGCAGCTCGGCCTCGGCGAAGGCGAAGTCCACCGCCGGCCCGCCCGCAGCCGAACCGTCGACGCCCACCACGATCGGACCTTCCGCACTCGGCTGCTCCCGCACGACCAGCACCGGACACCGGCCGTGTGCCGCCAGATGGACGGCCGTCGACCCGACCAGCAGCCCCACGAACCCGCCCATGCCGCGGGATCCGACCACCACCAGCTCAGCCGCACGCGACTGCGCCTGAAGGACCGTCAGCGGCTCTCCGGTCACCACGGCATGGCTGACCTCGACCTCCGGTTCCGCGGCGCGTGCCCGCTCGACCGCCTCGGCCACCAGACGGCCGGCCAGGTTCCGGAGTCCGCCCTCGGCCGGGCCCGACGGCGACGGGCCGAGGGGCACGTGCAGCGCGGGCCAGATGAACGCGTGCACCACCCGCAGCCCCGCCCCGCGCAACCGCGCCTCCCGTGCCGCCGCCTCGACCGCCGCGAGACTCGACGCCGACCCGTCCACACCGACTACCACCACACCGCTCATCGTGCCTCCCACATCCAGTACGCCAGTGCTCTCACCCGCCACACTCCCCCGGCCGCTCCCCGTGTGCATGGGCCCGATGGCGCCACGCCCAGGGCCGACCGGCACTCCTTCTCGGCGACGTACCCGTAGGAGGGAAGTTCGCCCCGGAGCTCAGGGCCGCTCGGCCCTGCCCCGTCAAAGCCGGTGAGCGGGAGCCTGTAGAGGCATCAAGGGGCCCGGCCGCCCTCACCCGAGAGAGTTCCGACCCTCGATCCCCGCCACCGGCCCCTCGCCCGGCGGGGACACGGGACGGCCCGCAGCGGCCGTACGCGGGGAGGGCGGTCGCCCTCCGCAGCCACCCGCGGAGACCGGTGCCCCTCCACGGACACCAGCGGAGAAGGGAACTGCCGTGAAGACAACCAAGGTCGGCGAGGTGATGACCCCCGACGTCATCCACGCCTGCCAGGAGACACCGTTCAAGGACGTGGCACTACTGCTGGCCCGGCACCGGATCAGCGGCCTGCCGGTAGTGAACGCCGACGACAAGGTCCTCGGCGTCATCTCCGAGACCGACCTGGTCCGCCGGCAGGCGGCGCAGGCCCGGAGGGCCCAGGGCATCCGCTCCCGGCTGCCGACGCTGCGCCGCAAGGCGCGAGTCGCCGCTGCCAAGGCCCGTGCCATGACCGCCGGACAGCTGATGTCGACACCCGCGATCACCGTGCACCCGGAGCAACGCCTCGCGGATGCCGCACGGATGATGGAGCGTCACCGCATCGAACGGCTGCCCGTGGTGGACGAGGAGGACCGCCTGGTCGGCATCGCCACTCGCCGTGACCTGCTGCGGGTCTTCCTGCGCACCGACGAGGAGATCCGCCAGGAGATCATCGACGAGGTCCTGACCAAGGCCATGTGCCTGCCGCCCCGCACCGTCATCGTCTCGGTCCATGACGGGACGGCCACGCTGGAGGGACGCCTGGAGCGCCGCAGCGACATCCCGGTCGCTCTCCAGCTTTCCTGGCGGGTGGACGGCGTGGTGGGCGTGGTGAACAGTCTCACGTTCCGCGTCGACGACACCCGCCAGCCTGAGAAGCACCCCCCGCACCGGATCGCCCACCACTGGCTTCCCGAGCGGTGACGACGCCCCCGGAGCGCCCAGCGCAGTGACGCACGCTGGTCCGGCGGCTACGAGCGCTCCGGCATCTCCGTCACTCTGCAGGCGCTGCCGAGCGCCCTCCCCGGTACGCGGTCCGGCACACCTCGCTGACAGGGCCGACCGTCCCTGACGATCCGGCCCGGTCGGGCGCCGGCCGGGACCTTCGGCTCCTGGGCGACGGCTCCCGTCCGAGGGACGGTGGTGGTGGGAGCGGTACCGATCCCCCGCGGTGCCGCTCCCCGTACGGCACGTAGGTCTTCCCTGTCTCTTATCAACATCTG
>NZ_JAIGQA010000183.1:0-15794 GCF_019733245.1 Streptomyces sp. WAC04114 | reverse complement strand
CACCGCTGTCCCGCATCACAAACGCGATCCGCTCCACCGGATACGACACATCGATCGGAACGTAAGCAGCCCCCGCCTTCCACACCGCCAGAACCGCGGTCACCATCTCCGCACCACGAGGAAGCGCAAGACCCACCACCGACTCAGCACCCATCCCCTGCGCCAGCAGATAGTGCGCAAGACGGTTCGCCGCGGCGTCCAACTCGGCGAACGACACCTCGACATCCCCATCGACCACCGCCACCGCCTCAGGCGTCCGCGCCACCTGCACCGCGAACGCCTCCGGCACCAACACAGCCGCCTCAGCCTCGGTGTCGTTCCACTCCACCAACACCCGCCGACGCTCATCCACACCCAGCACGTCGACATCGACGAGCGGCAGATCCGGTCCCCCGCTCAGCGCACCCTCCAGCGCACTCACCAGCGCCTCCGTGGCCGTCAGCCACAGACCGACCACCGATTCCGCGTCGATGGACGACACCGCGTCAATGGCAAGGCCGAGGTCGTCGCCGTTGTCGTTGACGGCGCCGGAGAGGGGGTAGTTGGTGCGGTCATGGACGAAGACCGTGCGAATGCCGTCCGTCTCCGTGCCACGGCTGGCGTTCGAGCTGGCGACATTGTTGTGGCGGTAGTTGAAGAACGAGGTGAACAGGGGTTGGTCGGCCGGTACTCCACTGGCCCGCTGCGCCACCGCCAACGGCGCGTGCTCGTGCTCCAGCAACGCGGCCAGCTGGCCGCGCATCGCCGACACCGCCTCGATGACGTCGGTCTCGCCGACGCGGGCCCGTACGGGCAGCGTGTTCATGTAGAGGCCGGCCACGCGGTCGGCACCGGCGCCGGAGTTCATCCGGCCGAACAGGACGGTGCCGAAGACCACGTCGTCCTGGCCGCTCACGGCCGCCAGCACCCGGGACCAGCCGACGTGCATGACGGTGGCGGGGCTGGTCTGGAGGCGGCGGGCGACGTCGCGGAGGCGGCGGGTCAGCTCCGTCGGGAGGGGGCACTCGGCGTGTCGTACGTCGGCGCCGTCGCCGCGGACGTCGAGCAGGCCGTACGGGGTGGTCGGCTCGGTGACGTCGCCCAGGACCTCGGCGAAGTACTCCTCGTGTCTGCCCTCGGCCAGCCGGGCCCGGGCCTGGGCGACGAAGTTGCGGAAGGGCAGGGGTTCGGCGAGTTCGGCGCCGCGGCCGGCGAGGAACGCCTCCACTTCGGAGAGGAGGATCTCCTTGGTCTGGTGGTCCTGGATGATGTGGTGGATGCGCAGCAGGAGCAGCCATCGTCCGCTGCCCGGTTCCGGGGCGGCGTGCAAGCCGATGAGCGGGGCCCTGCCGAGGTCCATGGTCTGTCCGCCGACCGCCAGCAGTTGGTCGATCGCGTCGCCGCCGGGGGCGAGGGTGACGTCCTCCAGGTGGAGGGGGGCGTGACGGCGGACGACCTGGACGGGTTCGCGCAGCCCTTCCCAGACGATGGACGTGCGCAGGGTGTCGTGGCGGTCCACCACCTGCTGCAGCGCGGTCAGGAAGCCGTCGAGCCGGTCGCGGGAGTCGAACTCCAGCACCATCGGCAGCATGTAGGCGTCGTGGCCGTCGTGGGCGAGCAGATTGTGGAAGAGCATGCCCTCCTGGAGGGGGGCGAGGGGGTAGACGTCGGCCACGTTCGGCGCGCCGCCCTCGACCGATTCCACGACCCGGGCGATCTCATCCGCCGTCAGGTCCACCAGCGGCAGCATCTCCGGCGTGATCTCCGGGGTTCCCGCGGGGATCAGGTTCGGGGAGACCTGCACCTGTGCCGTGCCGCCGGCGCGGGCGAGGCCGGCCGGGGTGGGGGCTTCGAACAGAGCGCGGACGGAGACGGTGACGCCACGTGCGCGCAGACGTTCCACGAGCCGTACGGCGAGCAGTGAGTGGCCGCCCAGGGCGAAGAAGCTGTCGTCGACACCGACGTTGTCGACGCCCAGCACCTCTGCGAAGGCCTGGCACAGGATCTCTTCGCGGGCGTCGGCGGGGCCCCGGCCGGTGCCCGCGGTCGCGGTCAGGTCGGGTGCGGGCAGTGCCTTGCGGTCGACCTTGCCGTTCGCGGTCAGGGGGAGCGTGTCGAGTACGACGACCGCGGCGGGCACCATGTAGTCGGGCAGCCGGCGTGCGGCCAGCTCGCGGATCCGGGCGGGCAGGTCGTCGGTGTCCGAGTCGGTGGCGACCACGTAGGCCACGAGCCGCAGGTCGCCGGGCAGGTCGGCGCGGGCGACGACGGCGGCCTGGGCCACCTGGGGGTGCGTGGCGATGACGGACTGGACCTCGCCGGGCTCGATGCGGAAGCCGCGGATCTTGACCTGGTCGTCCAGGCGGCCGGCGAAGACGAGCCGGCCCTCGGCGTCCCAGCGGACGCGGTCGCCGGTGCGGTACATGCGCGAGCCGGCGGGGCCGAAGGGGTCGGCGACGAAGCGTTCGGCGGACAGTGCGGCCCGTCCGAGGTAGCCGCGGGCCAGGCCGGTGCCGGACACGTAGAGTTCGCCGGCCACTCCGGCCGGCACGGGTGCCAGGCTCGCGTCGAGGACGTAGGTGCGGGTGTTGGCGATGGGTGTGCCGATGGGGACCTCGTGGACGCCGGGGCGGCACTGCCACACCGCGGCGTCGACGGTGGTCTCGGTGGGGCCGTAGGAGTTGAACATCTCCCGGCCGGCGGCCCAGCGGTTGACCAGTTCGGGGGCGAGCGCCTCACCACCGGCGTCGATGACGACCCCGGCCGGGAGCGCCGCGTCCTCCAGCCCGGCGAGGACGGCGGGCGGGAACGCGGCGTGGGTCACGCCGTTCGCGGTGATGAAGGCCGCGAGGTCGGCGCCCAGCCGGTGCTCCGCCGGGACGACGACGAGGGTGGCTCCGGCGGGCAGGGCGAGGGCCAGCTCGGAGCAGTACATGTCGAAGCCGATGGAGGCGAACTGGAGGACGCGGGAGCCCGGTCCCACCTTGGTGGGGTAGCGCCGGGCCAGGGCCTCGGTGGTGTTGGCGAAGCCCTCGTGGGTCAGGACGACCCCCTTGGGGCGGCCGGTGGAACCCGAGGTGTAGATGACGTACGCGGGGTGTGCGGGCAGCACGGGTGCGCGCTCGTCGTCGCCCAGGGGGCCGGCGGGGAGGGCGTCGAGCTCCGCGCGTGTCGCGGGGTCGTCGAGGACGACGAGGGGCGTGCCGGTGGGGGGCGTGAGGGCCCGGGTCCGTGTGGTCGTGAGCACCAGGTCCGGCGCGGCGTCCTCGACCATGTAGGCGATCCGGTCGGCCGGGTACTGCGGGTCGATGGTCAGGTAGGCGCCGCCGGCCTTGAGCACGCCGAGCACGGCGATCACGGCGTCGGCACCGCGTTCCAGGCACACTCCGACCACGGACTCGGGACGTACGCCCCGGTCCACCAGGAGGCGGGCCAGCCGGTCGGTGTGCGCGTCGAGTTCGGCGTACGTCAGCTGGGTCCCGTCCGCGGCCACGGCCACGGCGTCCGGGGTTCGTGCCGCCTGGGCGGTGATCAGTTCCGGGACGGTCGCGGGCGGCACATCGACCGCGGTGTCGTTCCAGTCGTCGAGGATCAGGCGGCGCTCGTCGGCGTCCAGGATGTCCAGGGTGCTCGGCCGCAGCCGGGGGTCGGTGACGAGGAGGTCCAGGACGCGGCCGAAGCGGCGCGCGAAACGCTGGGCGCCGGCCGGCTCGAACAGGTCGGCGGAGGCGACGATCTCACCGGTCAGGCCGCCGGGTGCGCCGTCGGGGCCGAAGGTCTCGCTGACGGTGACGTCGAGGTCGAACTTGGCGGTGGCGGCGCCGGCGCGAACGGCCTCAATGCGCAGCCCGGGCAGGTCCAGGGCGGCCTGGGCGGTGTTCTGCACCGTGAGCATGACCTGGAACAGGGGGTGGCGGGAGAGCGAGCGGGAGGGGGCGAGTTCCTCGACGAGCTTCTCGAAGGGCACGTCCTGGTGCTCGAACGCCGACAGGCTGGTCTCCCGGACCTGTGCGAGGACGTCGTGGAAGGTGGGGTCGCCCGACAGGTCGGTGCGCAGGACGAGGGTGTTGACGAAGAAGCCGACGAGGTCGCGCAGGCCTTCGTCGGTGCGCCCGGCCACCGCTGCGCCGACGGGGATGTCGGTGCCGGCGCCGAGCCGGGACAGCAGTACCGCGAGCGCTGCCTGCAGGACCATGAAGGTGCTGACGCCCTCGGTGCGGGCGAGTGCGGCCAGCCGGGCGTGCACCTCGGCCGGGATGTCCAGCGGGATGCTGTGGCCGTCGTAGGAGGGGACCGCCGGGCGCGGCCGGTCGGCGGGGAGCTGCAGTTCCTCGGGGGCGTCGGCCAGCGTGTGTCGCCAGTGGTCGAGCTGGCGGGAGATCACGCTGTCGGGGTCGGTCTCGTCGCCGAGCAGCTCGCGCTGCCAGAGGGCGTAGTCCGCGTACTGCACGGGCAGCGGCTCCCAGCCGGGGGCCCGTCCCGCGCACCGGGCCGCGTACGCACGCGATACGTCCCGGGCCAGCGGGGCCGTCGACCAGCCGTCGCCGGCGATGTGGTGCATGACCACGACCAGGACGTGCTCCTCCGGGCCGGCGGTGAACAGCCAGGCGCGTATGGGGAGTTCGGTGGCCAGGTCGAAGGCGTGGCCGAGGGCGTCCTCGATCCGGGCGGTGAGCCCGGCCGGTCCGGCGGAAGCGGGGACGTCCGCCGTCTCCAGCCGCCAGTCGAGGTCGGCGGTCTCGATGATGTGCTGGTAGGGCTCCCCGTCGGCCACCGCGAAGAGGGTGCGCAGCGCCTCATGGCGGTCCAGGACGTCGCGCAGTGCCGCGTCCAGCGCGTCCTGGTCCACTCGGCCCGTCAGCCGCAGCACCATGGGGACGTTGTAGGTCGCGCTCGGCCCCTCCAGCTGGCCGATGAACCACAACCGGCGCTGTGCGAATGACAAGGGAATCATGAGGACCCTTCCTGCGTACGTCCCGGCCGCGACGCCGGCCTTGGCTGACTGTTGTGTGCCGTCCATCCCGCTCTGCTCCCGCAAAAGAGAGCGCGGGTGAGTGAACGAAGGCGTGCGGCAGTAACGGCCGTCGGAATTCAAAGGCCTTCCGGACTGCCATCGGCGCTGGTCCACAGTTGTTCGGGTGGGCCAGCGGAATTCCTCCGCCGGAAGGGGCGAGGGCGGAATTCCCGGCTTCCGCCCGTGGGTTCATGAATGCGGTCAAGAAGACATGACTGAGCTTCCGTCCCCCGCTATTTCTTACGCATGGCGAATCTGTAGAACCGGTGTCCCCACTATGGCTCACGCCCGCGGGGTGATCAACGTTTCGCCTTCGTGCCCGAATTGGCCCCGGATGACGGGCGTTCAACTGCGTCGGTGCGGCGGTTGAACGGTGCTCCGACGGCACCGGCCGCCGCACCCGTGGAGGGACGGGTGCGACGGCCGGGTCTGTGGGGGGTCGGGGGGCCGGAGCCGGGTCAGCGGGAGGAGGCGCCCCGGTCGCGCATCGGCCGCAGGGCCGGCCGTGTCGATTTCCGGTCGCCGAGCTGTCCGGCCAGCCCGGCCACCGTCGGGCTGTTGAACACCATGCGGACCTCGATGTCGACGTCCAGCGCGGCCCGGATCCGGGTCACGAGATCGGCGGCGAGCAGCGAATGGCCGCCCAGCTCGAAGAAGTCGTCGTCCACGCTGACGCTTTCGAGGCCGAGTACCGCTGCGAACACCTCGCACAGCAGCTCTTCCCTGCGGTCGGCGGGCCCGCGGCCCGTCCCCGCGGCGGCCCCGTGGTCCGGGGCGGGCAGGGCCTGCCGGTCGAGCTTGCCGTTGGCGGTCAGCGGGAGCTCGTCCAGCACGACCACGGCCGTCGGCAGCATGTAGTCGGGCAGCCGGGCCGCCGCCGCCTCCCGTACGGCGGTGGGCAGTTCGCGGCGTGCGGCCGTGTCGGTCCCGTCCGCGGGGGTGACGTAGGCGACGAGGACGCGGTCACCCGTGGTCTCCTCGCGTGCGACCACCGCCGCCTGCGCCACGCCGGGATGCCCGGCCACGGCCGCGCGTACCTCTCCCGGCTCGATCCGGTAGCCGCGGATCTTGACCTGGTCGTCGGAGCGGCCCTCGAACAGCAGCCGTCCGTCGGCGGTCCACCGCGCCCGGTCGCCGGTACGGTACATCCGCTCGCCCGGCCCGGTGAACGGCGAGGCGAGGAACCGTTCACCGGTCAGTCCGGCGCGGCCGACGTATCCGCGGGCCAGGCCGGTGCCGGCGACGTACAGCTCGCCGACCACGCCCTGGGGCACCGGGCGGAGCATGTCGTCCAGGACGAAGACCCGCTTGCCGGGATTGGGGGCGCCGATGTAGGGCCGGTCCCCCGGCCGCAGCGGCTCGGACATCGTGGCGCAGACCGTCGTCTCGGTCGGCCCGTAGGCGTTGACAAACCGGCGGCCGGGTGCCCAGCGGGCCACCTGTTCGGCGCCGAGCGCCTCGCCGGCCGCGACGACGGTCGTCACGGAGGGGAAGTCCGCCGGGTCGATGGCCGCGAGCAGCGCGGGCGGCAGGGTCGCGTGCGTCACTCCGTGCCGGGTCACGACGGCGGCCAGGCCCCTGTCGGCGCCGGAGCCGGGCAGCAGCGCCGCGGAGTCCGCGAGGACCAGGCCGGCCCCCGCGCACAGCGAGACCAGCAGCTCGGCCGCGGCCCCGTCGAAGCCGATCGACGCGAACTGCAGGACCCGGCTTTCGCCGTTCAGCGCGAACCGCTCCGCCTGGGCGGCGACCAGGTCGGCGACGCCCGCGTGCGGCACCGCCACGCCCTTGGGCCGGCCCGTGGAGCCGGATGTGTAGATGACGTAGGCGGTGTTGTCCGTGTGCAGCGGAGCGACCCGTTCGCTGTCCTGGACCGGGCCGTCGGGCAGCCCTTGGAGCAGGGCCGTGGTGCCCATGTCGTCCAGAGCCAGTTGTGGCGCGGTGGCCGGTCCGGCGGGCAGTGCGGCGGCCGTGGCCCGGGTCGTGAGCAGGAGCGCCGGGGCCGCGTCGGAGAGCAGGTAGGAGATGCGCTCGGCGGGGTGGCCGGGGTCGACCGGGAGGTACACACCGCCTGCCTTGAGGACCGCCAGCAGGGCCACGACCAGGTCCACGCCGCGTTCCATGGACACCGCGACCGGGGTCTCCGGGCCCACTCCCTTGCCGATCAGCAGGCGCGCCAGCGCGTTGGCCCGTGCGTCGAGTTCGCCGTACGACAGGTCCTCGGCATCGCTGCGGAGGGCGATCGCGTCCGGGGTACGGGTCGCCATGGCCGCGAACAGGTCGGGGACCGTGGCGGGCGGGAGCTGGCCGCCGGTGCCGGTCCACTCGGTGAGGAGCCGCTCGCGTTCACCGCCGGTGAGCACCGGTACGGCGCTGAGCCGGGCACGCGGGTCGGTCGTGAGGAACTCCAGGACGACGACCAGCCGTTGGGCGAACCGGGCGGCGGAGTCCGCGTCGAACAGGTCCGCGGCCGCGACGACGTAGCCGCTCATGCCGTCCGGTCCGCCCGCCGGGTCGAACGTCTCGGTGGCGCCCACCTCGAGGTCGAGCTTGGCGGCCGTGGCGGTCCCCTCCATCGGCCGGGCCTCGACCCCCGGCAGGTCGAGAGCCGCGCGGGCGTTGTTCTGCATGGTGCAGGAGACCTGGAAGAGGGGGTGGCGGGTCAGGGAGCGGGTCGGGGACAGCTCCTCCACCAGCCGCTCGAACGGCACGTCCTGGTGGGCGAGGGCCGCCAGGCCCGTCCTGCGCACCCGGCCGAGCACCTCCCGGAACGTGGGGTCCCCGGCCAGATCCGTACGCACCACGAGGGTGTTGACGAAGAAGCCGACCACGTCGTCCAGGGCCTCGTCGGTCCGTCCGGCGTTGCCGGTGCCGATGGGGATGTCCGTGCCGGCGCCGAGCCGGGAGAGCAGCACCGCCAGCGCGGCCTGGAGCACCATGAACATCGTGACGCCCTCGGCTCGGGCCAGTTCGGCGAGCCGCCGGTGCAGGTCGGCCGGGATGTCCAGGGGTACCCGGTGGCCCTGGTGCGAGGGGGTGTCCGGGCGGGGCCGGTCCACGGGCAGCGCGAGTTCCTCGGGAGCGCCCGCCAGCGTCGCGCGCCAGTGTGCGATCTGCTGCGCGAGCACGCTGCCGGGGTCGTCCGCGTCGCCGAGCAGTTCCCGCTGCCACAGGGCGTAGTCCGCGTATTGCACGGGCAGTGGCTCCCATTCGGGCGCCCGGCCCGCGAGGCGTGCCTCGTAGGCGGTGGCGACGTCACGGGCGAGCGGGGGCCACGACCAGCCGTCGCCGGCGATGTGGTGGACGACGACCAGCAGGGTGTGTTCGTCAGGTCCGGTGGCGAACAGCCGGGCCCTGATCGGCAGTTCGGTGCCGAGGTGGAAGGGCTGGGAGACCGTGTCGGCGACGGCGTCGTCGAGGTGGTCCGGTGCGACGTCCTCGACGGACATGCTCCAGTCGAGGACGTCGAGCGGCAGGACGTGCTGGTACGGCTCGCCGTCCTCCGTCGGCAGGATCGTGCGCAGCACCTCGTGCCGGCCGATGACGTCGCGCAGCGCGGCGGTCAGCGCGCCTCGGTCCAGACTGCCGGTCAGGTGCAGGGCGAGCGGGACGTGGTAGGTGGCGCTCGGCCCCTCCAGTTGGCCGATGAACCACAGGCGCCGCTGGGCGAACGACAGCGGCACCCGTTCGGGGCGCTCTCGGCGCCTCAGGACCGTGCGCGCCGCCCCCGCCTCGGCCAGGCGCGCGGCGAGTTCGGTGACGGTGGGCGCGTCGAAGACGAGCCGGATGTCGAGGTCCACGCCGAGCACGGCCCGCACGCGGCTGGCCAGCCGCACCGCGAGCAGCGAGTGGCCGCCCAGGGCGAAGAAGTCGTCGTCCGGTTCGACCCGGTCCACTCCGAGGACCTGGGCGAAGACACCGCACAGGATCTCCTCGCGGGGGTCCGCGGGGGCGCGGCCGGCCGCCGTGTCCCGGACGGCCTGTTCGGGCGCGGGCAGAGCCGCGCGGTCGAGTTTGCCGTTCACCGTGACGGGCAGCTCGTCGAGCACCACGACCGCCGCGGGCACCATGTACTCCGGCAGCCTCGCTTCCGCGAACTCCCGCAGCACCGCGGGCAGCCGGCCGGGCTGTGCGGTGCCGTCGGCGACGACGTAGGCGGCCAGGCGCCGCTCCCCCTGCTCGTCCTCGTGCACGACGACGGCAGCCTGGGACACCGACGGGTGCCCGGTGAGCACGGTCTGGATCTCCCCCGGTTCGATGCGGAACCCGCGGATCTTGACCTGGTCGTCGGTCCGCCCGGTGAACACCAGCCTGCCGTCGACGGTCCAGCGGGCCCGGTCGCCGGTCCGGTACAGCCGGGAGCCGTCCCCGGCGAACGGGTCGGCCACGAACCGCCCGGCGGTCAGGCCCGGCTGCCCGAGGTAGCCGCGGGCCAGCCCAGCGCCGGCGACGTAGATCTCGCCGGCCACGCCGGTCGGCACCGGTGCCAGGTACTCGTCCAGCACGTACACGCGGGTGTTGACCACCGGCGTTCCGATCGCCACCTCGGCCGCGCTGGGATCGCAGCGCCACAGCGTCGCGTCGACCGTGGTCTCGGTGGGGCCGTAGGAGTTGAACATGGTCCGGTGGCGGGCCCAGCGGGACATCACGTCGGGCGGGCAGGCCTCTCCGGCGACGACCAGGACGGTCTCCTCGGGCAGGGAGCGTTCGTCCAGGGTGGCGAGCACGGCGGGCGGCAGTGTGACGTGGGAGACCCGCTCGGTGGTCAGGAACTCGGGCAGCGCGTTGCCGAGGCGCCGCTCCTGCGGGATCACGACCAGTGCGGCCCCCGACAGCAGGGCCATGAACCATTCCCAGCCGAAGGTGTCGAAACCGGCCGAGGCGAACTGGCCGACCCGGGCACCGGGACCGACGCCCAGTTCGCGGACCTGGCCCGCCACCAGGCTCGCCACGCCCGCGTGGGAGACCAGGACGCCCTTGGGGCGGCCGGTGGAGCCCGAGGTGTAGATCACGTACGCGCCGTGCTCCGGGCGCAGCACCGCCGGCGGCTCGGCGTCGCCGGGCGTCCCCTGCCGTGCCAGTTCCGCCACGGTCTCCGGGGCGTCGAGGACGAGCGTGTCGGTGGCGCCGTGCCTGACCCGTTCGGCCGTGCCGGTCGAGGCGAGGACCACGACGGGCCGGGCGTCGCGGAGCATGTAGGCGATGCGGTCGGCGGGGTGGGCGGTGTCGAGGGGCATGTAGGCGCCCCCGGCCTTGCCGACCGCGAGCAGCGCGACCATCAGGTCGATGCCGCGCTCCAGGGCCACCGCCACCACCGACTCCGGGCCGACTCCGCGCCGGCGCAGCAGCCGGGCCAACCGGTCGGCCCGGGCGTCGAGTTCGGCGTACGAGATCTCCGTGCCGTCCGCGACCACGGCGACGGCGCCGGGTTCGCGCGCCACCTGGGCCGCGAACAGCTCCGGCACGGTGTACCGGCCGGCCGGTGCCTCGGTGTCGTTCCGCTGCCGCAGCAGCTGCCGCTCGTCGTCCCCGAGGACGTCGAGCTCGCCCAGCGGCAGGTGCGGTGCGGCGGTCAGGGCGTCCAGGGCCTGCGTCAGGCGTGCGACGAACCGTGTGACGGTCTCCGGCTCGAACAGATCCGCGGCCGCGGTCACGGTGCCGCGCACACCCGCGGGGCTGCCGTCGGCGGCGAACGACTCGCCCAGGATGACGTCGAGGTCGAACTTGGCGACGGCCACGCCCGTGGGCACCACCGAGGTCCGCAGCCCGGACAGGCTCAGCACCGCCTCGGTGGTGTTCTGCAGGGTCAGCATGACCTGGAAGAGGGCGTGCCGGGCCATGGAACGGCTCGGTGCCAGCTCTTCCACCAGCCGCTCGAAGGGGACGTCCTGGTGCTCGAGCGCCGACAGGCTGGTCTCCCGCACCCGGCCGAGCACCTCGTGGAAGGTGGGGTTGTCCGTCAGATCGGTCCGCACCACAAGGGTGTTGACGAAGGAGCCGACCAGCTCGTCCAGGGCCTCGTCGGTCCGTCCCGCGTTCGGCGAGCCGATGGGGATGTCGGTGCCCGCCCCCAGCCGGGACAGCAGCATCGACAGCGCCGCCTGCAACGCCATGAACACGGTGACGCCCTCGGCTCGGGCCACCTCGGTGAGCCGGGCGTGCACCTCGGCCGGGACGTCCACGGCGACGGGATGTCCGTGGTGACCGGCCACAGCCGGCCGTATGTGGTCGAGCGGCAGGTCCAGTTCCTCCGGCGCGCCCGCGAGGGCGGCTCGCCAGTAGCCGACCTGCCGGGCGATGACACTGTCCGGGTCGGACTCGGCTCCCAGGAGCTCCCGCTGCCACAGCGCGTAGTCGGCGTACTGCACGGGCAGCGGCTCCCAGCCCGGGGCCCGCCCCGCGCACCGCGCTTCGTACGCCAGCGACACGTCCCGGGCCAGCGGGGCCGTCGACCAGCCGTCACCGGCGATGTGGTGCAGCACCACCACCAGGACGTGCTCGTCCGGCCCGGTCTCGAACAGCCAGGCCAGCAGCGGTACCTCGGTCGCCAGGTCGAAGGCGTGGCCGGCCGCCTCGGCGATCGCACGGTCCAGTTCCTCCGGGGCGACCCGGGCGTACGTCAGCTCCCAGCTCAGTTCGGCCGGATCGAGGATCCTCTGATACGGCTCGCCGTCCACGGCGGCGTACGTCGTGCGCAGCACCTCGTGGCGCCCGATCACGTCACGCAGGGCGGCGTCGAGCGCCGCGCGGTCCAGTTTGCCCTCCAGCCGCAGCGCGACCGGTGTGTTGTAGGTGGCGCCGGGCCCCTCCAGTTGCCCGATGAACCACAGGCGGCGCTGCGCGAACGACAGCGGCACCCGCTCGGGGCGCTCCGCCGGCGCCAGCGGCACCCTCGGCGTACGGGTCGAGGACAGGCGGGCGGCCAGTGAGGCGACCGTCGGTGCCTCGAACAGGGTGCGCAGGGTCACCTCGGTCCCCATCGTCACCCGGATGCGGCTGATGAGGCGTACCGCGAGCAGCGAGTGCCCGCCGAGGGCGAAGAAGTCGTCGTCGACGTGCACTCGGGGCAGGCCCAGGACCTCGGCGAAGACCCCGCAGAGGATCTCCTCCCGTGGGGAGAGCGGTCCGCGTCCGGTACCCGCCTCGTACGACGGCACCGGCAGCGCGCGCCGATCCAGTTTCCCGTTCGGCAGCAACGGCAGTTCACCGAGGAGAACCAGGGCGGACGGCACCATGTGGGCCGGGAGTCGGCCCGTCAGGAACTCCTCGATGTGCGTGGGCAATTGCGGTGTGTCCTCGAGGGGCACGACATAGGCGACGAGACGCACGTCCCCCGGTGTGTCCTCGCGGGCCACGACAGCGGCCCGGGCGACCTGCGGGTGCGCGGCGAGGACCGTCTGCACCTCGCCCGGCTCGATACGGAAACCACGGACCTTGACCTGCTCGTCCGTGCGGCCGAGGTACTCCAGCTGCCCCTCGGCGTTCCAGCGCACCCGGTCACCCGTGCGGTACATCCGCGCACCCGACCCGAACGGGCTCGCCACGAACCGCTCCGACGTCAGCCCGGCCCGGCCCAGATAACCGCGAGCCACACCGGAACCGGCGATGTACAACTCCCCGACCACACCAGCCGGGACCGGCCGCAGGCGCCCGTCCAGCACGAACACGTGGGCGCCCGTCACCGGCCTGCCGATCACGGGCACGGCCGCATCCGCGACCCGGCCGATGACGGAGTCGACGGTGCACTCCGTCGGCCCGTAGAGGTTGAACGCCTCCAGGCCCGGGACGGTCCGCAGCCGCTGCCAGATCCCGGCGGGCACCGCCTCTCCACCGCAGGCGATCCGCCCCGGACGCCAGTCTCCGTCCAGCAGTCCCTCGTCCAGCAGCACCTGCAGATACGACGGCGTGACCTCGACGAAGTCGACCCGGTGCTCGCCGATCCACCGCACCAGCCGGCCCGCGTCCCGCCAGGTCTCCCCGTCCACGACATGCAGCTCATGCCCCAGGAACAACCCGGCCAGCTGATCCCAGGACGCATCGAAGGACACCGACGTCGTCAGCGCCACCCGCAACGGACCGCCCGAAGACGCCAGCAGACCCCCACGGTGCTCCTCGCACAGATTCACCGCACCCCGGTGACTCACCACCACACCCTTGGGCCGCCCCGTCGACCCCGACGTGAAGATCACATACGCCGGATGCCCCGGCAGCAACGTGTGCAGCGGCACCATGTCAGCCGACAGTCCGGCCAGCTCCGCCACCGTCTCCGCAGCATCCACCAACACGGCCGCAGTGCCCGGCAGGGAGGCAGCGGAAGCCCGCGACGCCAGCACCACCACAGGCGCCGCGTCCTCGATCATCAGACCGAGCCGGCCCGCCGGATACTCCGGATCCAGCGGCACATACGCACCACCGGCCTTCAACACCGCCAACAGCGCCACAATCAGGCCCGCGCCACGCTCCAGGCACACACCCACCAACGACTCCGGACCCACACCCCGCGACATCAGCAGCCGGGCCAGACGATTCGCCCGCGCGTCCAGCTCCGCGTACGACACCTCGACGCCGTCAGCGACCAGCGCCACCGCATCCGGCGTCCGCGCCACCTGCCCCGCGAACAGCTCCGGCAGCGAGCTTCCGGCCATCGGCGCCGTGCGGCCGGAACCCTGCGCCAGCACCCGGCGCACCACCCGCTCGTCGAGCACGGGCACCTCGGCCAGGCACTGCTCGGGGCCGCCGGCCGACACCCGCTCCAGAGCGGCGACGAGGCCTTCCGCGGCGGTGCGAACCATCTCACCGACGGTGCGCGCGTCGATCGGGGCGATCGCGTCGACGGCGAGGGAGATGCGCTCCGTGTCGTCGTCCACCGCGACGACGAGGGGGTAGTTGGTGCGGTCGTGGGCGAACACCGTGCGGATGCCGTCGACCTGCCAGTCGTGCCCCAGTTCCTCGCTGCCGTTGTACCGGTAGTTGAAGAGCGAGGTGAACAGCGGGATGTCGGCGGGCACCATGCTGGCCTGCTGCGCCACCGCCAGCGGCGCGTGTTCGTGCTCCAGCAGTCCGGCCAGCTGACCGCGCAGGGCGGTCACCGCCTCCCGCACCCCCAGCTCGTCCGTCCGCACCCGCACCGGCAGCGTGTTGATGAACGGGCCGGGCACCCGGTCGGCACCCGCACCGGCGTTCATCCGCCCGAACAACACCGTGCCGAACACCACGTCGTCCCGCCCGGACACCGCGGCCAGCACCCGCGACCACACCACATGCAGCACGGTCGCCGGGCTGGAGCCGAGCTGCCGGGACACCTCGCGCAGCCGCTTGCTCAGCGTCGGTCCGAAGGGGACGATCTCGCGTTGCACCCGCGTGCCGTCGCCGTGCACGTCCGTCAGTCCGTACGGCGCGGTCGGCTCGACCACGTCACCGAGCAACTCCGCGAAGTACCGCTCGTGCTCCGCGCGGTCCTTGGCACGGGCCTGGGCCACGAAGTCACGGAACTGCAGGGCCGCGGGAAGTTCCGCACCACGGCCGGTGAGGAAGGCCTGTGCCTCCTCGAAGATGATCTCCAGTGCCGTGTGGTCTCGGACGATGTGATGGGCACGGACGAGACCCAGCCAACGGCCCGTGCCCGGGATCTCGGCGCAGTGCACGCTCATCAACGGCGCCCGGCCCAGGTCCATCTGCAGACCGGCGGCCGCCGTCAGATCGGCGACGGGGTCGGTGCTCTCGGGGTCCAGCTCCACCTCCTGGACGGGCAGGGTGGCCGCGCGCCACACCACCTGCACCGGCTCACGGAGTCCTTCCCAGACGATGCCCGTCCGGTAGATGTCGTGCCGGTCGACGACCTGCTGGAGGGCGTCGAGGAAGGCGTCCAGCAGGTCCCGCGAGTCGAACTCCACCGCGGCGGGGAGGACGTAGACGTCGTCTCCACCCTCGGACAGGAGGTGGTGGAAGAGCAGTCCGTCCTGGAGGGGAGCGAGCGGGTAGATGTCTGCGACGTTGGCGACACCGCCCTCGACACGAGCCGTGATCCGCGCGATCTCGTCGACCGTCAGCTCGACGAGCGGCAGCATGTCGGGGGTGATCTCGTTGGCGCCCTCGGGAATCGCGTTCTCCGGCACGCGGGCGGACCGGGCGGAGGCGGCCGCGGCCAGCCCGGCCGGCGTGGGGTCCTTGAAGAACGCCCGCACCGAGACCGGCACCCCCCAGTCACGCAGCAGGGCGACCAGCCTGATCGCCAGCAGCGACTGGCCTCCGAGGGAGAAGAAGTCGTCGTCCACGCCGACGCTGTCGACCTCGAGGATCTCGGCGAATGCCGCGCACAGCAGTTCTTCCCGCGCGTTGGACGGCCCCCGGCCGATGACAGTGTCGTAGGCAGGGGCGGGCAGGGCCGCGCGGTCGACCTTGCCGTTCGGGGTCACCGGCAGCTCACCGAGGAGGACCAGAGCCGAGGGCACCATGTATTCGGGCAGCCGCTCGGACATGAAGTCCCGCAAGGCGTACGCGAGTTGCGGAGTCTCTTCGATCGGGACGACGTAGCCGACGAGGCGGACGTCCCCCGGGGTGTCCTCCCGGGTCACGACAGCGGCCTGGGCGACCTGCGGGTGCGCGGCGAGGACCGTCTGCACCTCACCCGGCTCGATACGGAAGCCACGCACCTTGACCTGCTCGTCCGCACGCCCCAGGTACTCCAGCTGCCCCTCGGCGTTCCAGCGCACCCGGTCACCCGTGCGGTACATCCGCACACCCGACCCGAACGGGCTCGCCACGAACCGCTCCGACGTCAGCCCGCCCCGGCCCAGATACCCCC
>NZ_JAIGQA010000182.1:0-15815 GCF_019733245.1 Streptomyces sp. WAC04114 | reverse complement strand
ACCCCACCCCACCGCACCCGCCTCACCTTCCACGGCCCGCTCTCCGAAACCCGCGCGGACGCCCTCGTCCAACGCCTCACCCGCCACCACCCCACCACGGTCCTGGACATCGGCTGCGGCTCGGGCGAACTGATGCTCCGTGTCCTGGCCACCACGCCGGAGGCGACCGGCACGGGCATCGACCTGGACACCGACGACCTGGCCCGGGGACGCGAGGCCGCCGCTGACCGCGGACTTGCGTCCCGGGCCCGATTCCTGGAGGAGTCCGCCACCGGAACCACCCACGGCCCTGCCGACCTCGTGCTGTGCGTGGGGTCGAGCCAGGCCCTCGGCGACCGGCTCCCCGAGGCCCTGGCCGAGCTCCGCCGCCTGGTCAACGACCACGGCCGCGTCCTGCTGGGCGAGGGCTTCTGGGAGCGCACCCCGACCCCCGACGAGCTGTCCCGCATGTGGCCGGACGCCGCCGCGACGGACCACCCCGCCCTCGCGACGCTCATGGGGATGACCGTCGACGCGGGGTTCCGGCCCGAGTGGACGGAGACCGCGAGCCTCGACGAGTGGGAGGCGTTCGAGTCGGGCTACCTCGCGGACACCGAGCTGTGGCTCGCCGAGCACCCCCGTCACCCCCTGGCGGCGGAGACACGGCAGCGCGTCGACCGGCACCGCGCCCGGTGGCTCAGCTACCGCGGCATCCTCGGCCTCGCGTACCTCACCCTCGTACCGACGACCGCCTGACGGACGTCACGCGGGCACGTGCACCGTCTCCACCCGGCTGGCCACCAGCCGCTCCCGTTCCCGACGTGCCGCCTGCCCGCGGAGCCGCAGGATCTGGGAGACGCCGACCGCCTGCAGGACGAACACCACCGAGAAGGCGAGGGAGTAGTCGTCGCCGGTGGCGTCCAGGAGCACACCGATCGCGAACAGCGTGGTCATGGAGGCGACGAAGCCGCCCATGTTGGTGATGCCGGAGGCGGTGCCCTGCCGTTCGGGCGGGTTGGCCGGGCGGGCGAAGTCGAAGCCGATCATCGAGGCGGGTCCGCAGGCCCCGAGCACCGTGCACAGCACGATCAGCAGCCACATCGGGGCGTGCGGGCCCGGGTAGGCGAGCGTCGCCGCCCACAGGGCGGCTGTCGTGCCGACCGTGCCGAGCGCGAGCGGCAGTCGCGCGCCGTGGTGCCGGGCGACGACCTGGCCGTAGACCAGGCCGACCACCATGTTCGACAGGACGACGAGGGTGAGGAGTTCACCGGCCGCCGCCCGGGACAGCCCCTGTGCCTCAACGAGGAACGGCAGGCCCCACAGCAGCAGGAACACCATCGCCGGGAACTGGGTGGTGAAGTGCACCCAGAGGCCGAGCCGGGTCCCGGGCTCCCGCCAGGAGGCGGCGATCTGTCGTCGTACGTAGGCCGTGCCCTGGTGCGGGAGGGGCTCGGGCTCGTGGCCCTCCGGGTGGTCCTTGAGGAACAGCAGCACCAGGACGAGCACCACGGCACCGGCCGCCGCGCTGCCGGCGAACGCCGCCGTCCAGCCGATGCCGTGCAGCAGCCGGGCCAGGACGAGCGTGGAGACCAGGTTGCCCGCCATGCCGATCAGTCCCGCGAACTGGGCGACCAGCGGCCCGCGGCGGGCCGGGAACCAGCGGCTGCCCAGGCGCAGCACGCTGATGAACGTCAGCGCGTCACCGCAGCCCAGCAGCGCCCGGGAGGCGAGCGCCATGCCGTAGGAGGGGGAGAAGGCGAAGCCCAGCTGTCCGGCGGTGAACAGGACCGCGCCGAGCGTCAGCACCTTCTTGGTGCCGAGCCGGTCGACCAGCAGGCCGACAGGGATCTGCATGCCCGCGTAGACCAGCAGCTGGAGGATGGAGAAGGTGGAGAGGGCGGAGGCGTTGACGTGGAAGCGGTCGGCGGCGTCGAGGCCGGCCACGCCCAGGGACGTGCGGAAGATGACCGCGACGAAGTAGACCGAGACGCCCGTGCCCCAGACGGCCAGGGCGCGGCGGCCGCCGGGCGGGTCGCCGGGTATCGCGACGGCGCTCATCGGACCTCTCCCCGTGCCAGGTGGGAGAACCAGCCGATGTGCCGGTGGACGAGGCCGACGGCCGTCTCCGCGTCGCCGGAGCGCAGCGCTTCGAGGATCTCCTCGTGCTCGGCGAGGGTCTTGGCGATGCGGTCCGGGTGGGAGTGCATGACGGCGACGCCCATCCGCAACTGGCGGTCGCGCAGCTGGTCGTAGAGGCGGGAGAGGATCTCGTTGCCGCCGCTGCGGACGATCTCGGCGTGGAAGCAGCGGTCGGTGACGGCGGCCCCGGCGAGGTCCCCGGCGGCAGCCTGCTTCTTCTGCCGGGCCAGCAGCTCCTCCAGGCGCTCGATGAGCCCGGCGGGCGCGGGTACGGCCTTGCGCGCCGCGTGCTCCTCGACGAGCAGCCGGGTCTCGACGACGTCGGCGATCTCCTGCGCGGAGACGGGCAGGACGAGGGCGCCCTTCTTCGGGTAGAGCCGGATCAGCCCCTCGGCCTCCAGCCGGAGCAACGCCTCGCGGACCGGTGTGCGGGAGACGCCCACGGCTTCGGCGAGCTCGCCCTCGGTGAGGAGGGTGCCGCCCTCGTAGCGGCGCTCCAGGACGCCCTGTTTGACATAGGCGTAGACACGGTCGGCGGCGGGCGGTTGCTTCACGGCCAAGGTCATGCGGACAGCATAGATACAACAGGTACGCATGAAGGGATACGTCCAGTATGCGGACTTGTATGTCACACATCTGTGGCAAAGCGGGGGTCCGGCTCGGCAACAGCACAACCACGTGTGCTAGTTACGAGTCAGACACGTGCGGCCCCTTTCCCCTCGTCCTCAACTCGGCCGCATCGTTGGGGCATTCGACGCAATCGGGGTACTTCACTTGATAACCGGCATTAAGGGCACTCGTCTCCGCAGAGCCGCGGCCGTCGCCGTGACCACCGGCGCCATGCTCGCGACCGGTGCCCTCACCGTCGCGCCGGCGCAGGCCGCCTCGGCGCCCTCCATCGCTGCCAAGGGCGGCTACGCGATGAACAACGCGACCGGCAAGTCGCTCTACACCAAGGCGGCCGACACCCGTCGCTCGACCGGCTCGACCACCAAGATCATGACCGCCCTGGTGGTGCTGAAGCAGTCGAATCTGAACATGGACAGCAAGGTCACGATCCAGAAGGCGTACAGCGACTACATCGTCGACAACAACTACGCGTCCAACGCGAAGCTGATCGTCGGCGACAAGGTCACCGTCCGCCAGCTGCTCTACGGGCTGATGCTGCCGTCCGGCTGCGACGCCGCGTACGCCCTCGCCGACAAGTTCGGCTCGGGCTCGACGCGTGCGGCGCGCGTGAAGTCGTTCATCGGCAAGATGAACACCACCGCCAAGAACCTGGGTCTGAAGAACACCCACTTCGACTCGTTCGACGGCATCGGCCACGGCGCCAACTACTCCACGCCGCGCGACCTGACGAAGCTCGCCAGCGCGGCGATGAAGAACTCCACGTTCCGCACGGTCGTCAAGACGAAGAAGTACACGGCGAAGACGACCACCAAGTCCGGTGGCACGCGGACGATGGCTCCGTGGGAGAACACCAACCCGCTGCTCGGCAGCTACAGCGGCGCGATCGGCGTGAAGACCGGCTCCGGCCCGGAGGCCAAGTACTGCCTGGTCTTCGCCGCCACCCGCAGTGGCAAGACGGTCATCGGCACGGTCCTCGCCTCGACCGGCCTGGACGCCCGCAAGTCGGACGCCACGAAGCTGCTCAACTACGGCTTCAGCAGGTAGGACGCGAGCAGGACGACCAAGGGGGCTCCGCCGCGGTGTGCGGCGGAGCCCCCTTCGTCATGTCGGGGATCACGACCTCCTGCTCCGGGAGGAGCCGCCCCGGGCGCCGCGCGGGTCGGAACCGGCCCGGATCCGCACGGTCGCCGGACGCCGGATCGGACTCGGCCCCGCTCCCGGCGAGGTCGTGCCATCCAACGACGTCACCCCGGCGCAGCGCGTCGGCCTCGTAGGGGAACCGGCGCACCAGGTTGACGAAGACGGTCTCCACGTCGCCCATCCGCACGGCGACGCCCCTTGAAGGAGTGCCAGGGACGGGGCGGGTGTACCCGGGAGGGTTCGAGGAGACTTCTGTGCGCCTCGGCTACCGCCGGTTCATCCCGGGCGGACGCCGGCGGCCCCCCGCCCCGAGGGGCAGGGGGCCGCCGCAGTCGGCTCACGCCCAGGTGATCAGGCGCTTCGGCTGCTCCAGGATCGCCGCCACGTCGGCCAGCACCTTCGAGCCCAGCTCGCCGTCGACCAGGCGGTGGTCGAACGACAGGGCCAGGGTGGTGACCTGACGGGGCTTCACCTTGCCCTTGTGGACCCACGGTTGCGGCTTGATCGCGCCGACCGCGAGGATCGCGGACTCGCCGGGGTTGAGGATCGGCGTGCCCGTGTCGACGCCGAAGACGCCGACGTTGGTGATCGTCACCGTGCCGCCCTGCATCGCCGCCGGGGACGTCTTGCCGTCCCTGGCCGTCGAGACCAGCTCGCCCAGCGACTCGGCCAGCTGCGGCAGCGTCTTGGCGTGCGCGTCCTTGATGTTCGGCACGATCAGACCGCGCGGGGTCGCGGCCGCGATGCCCAGGTTCACGTAGTGCTTGACCACGATCTCCTGGGCGGCCTCGTCCCAGGACGCGTTGACATCCGGGTTGCGGCGGATCGCGACCAGCAGCGCCTTGGCGATCAGCAGCAGCGGGTTCACGCGCAGGCCCGCGAACTCCTTGTCCGCCTTCAGCTCCTCGACCAGCTTCATCGTGCGCGTGACGTCGACCGTCACGAACTCGGTGACATGCGGCGCGGTGAACGCCGAGCCGACCATCGCCGCCGCCGTCGCCTTGCGGACACCCTTGACCGGGATGCGGGTCTCGCGCGCGGTGTCGTACGACGCCGGGGCCGGGGCCGCCGCCGGGGCGGAGGCGACCGACGGCTCGGGGGCCGCGGGGACGGCGGCGGCGACCGCCGCGTGCACGTCCTCACGGGTGATGATGCCGTCCGGGCCGGTCGGGACGACCGTCGTCAGGTCGACGCCCAGGTCCTTGGCCAGCTTGCGGACGGGGGGCTTGGCTAGCGGGCGGTCCGGCCCGGCCGGGGCGGACCGGGCCGCGGCGGGGGCCGGCTCCGGGGCCGTCTGCGCGTGGCCGTTCAGCTCCGTCTGGATCGCCGTCGAGGCCTGCTGGACCGGGACCTCCGGGCCCTTGCGGGGGCGGCGGCGGGTGGACGAGGTCGCCACCCCGTAGCCCACCAGGACCGGCTGGCGGCCCGAGCCCGCGGCCTTCGCCTCCTCGGCGGGTGCTGCCTGTGCGGCCGCCGCGGGCTGGGCGGCGGCGGGCTGCTCGGCGGCGGGCTCGGGCGCGGCACTGCCGCCGCCCACGTCCACCGAGATGATCGCCGTGCCCACGTCGACCGTGGTGCCCTCCGGGAAGTGCAGGTCCCGGACCACGCCGTCGTAGGGGATGGGCAGCTCCACGGCCGCCTTCGCCGTCTCGACCTCGCAGACCACCTGGCCGTCGGTGACCGTGTCACCCGGCTGGACGTACCACTTGAGGATCTCGGCCTCGGTGAGTCCCTCGCCCACGTCGGGCATCTTGAACTCGCGCACGGACGCTTCCGTCATCGTCGTCACGACCCTCTCCTCAGTACGCCAGCGAGCGGTCGACGGCGTCCAGCACCCGGTCCAGGTTCGGCAGGTACTCCTCCTCCAGGCGGGCCGGCGGGTACGGCGCGTGGTAGCCGCCGACCCGGAGCACCGGGGCCTCGAGGTGGTAGAAGCTGCGCTCCGTGATCCGCGCGGCGATCTCCGCGCCCGACCCGAAGAACACCGGGGCCTCGTGGACGACGACCAGACGGCGCGTCTTCTCCACCGAGGCCTGGATCGAGTCGAAGTCGATCGGGGAGACCGAGCGCAGGTCCAGGACCTCCAGGTTCTTGCCCTCCTCGGTGGCCGCGTCGGCCACCTCCTGGCAGAGCTTCACCATCGGGCCGTAGGCGGCCAGGGTCAGGTCGGTGCCCTCGCGGACCACCTGGGCCTTGTGCAGCGGGCCCGGGATCGCCTCCGCGTTGACCTCGCCCTTGTCCCAGTAGCGGCGCTTGGGCTCGAAGAAGATCACCGGGTCGTCGCTCTGGATGGCCTGCTGCATCATCCAGTACGCGTCCGACGCGTTCGACGGGCTGACCACCTTCAGGCCCGCCACGTGCGCGAAGAGCGACTCGGGGGACTCCGAGTGGTGCTCCACCGCACCGATGCCGCCGCCGTAGGGGATGCGCACGACGACGGGGAGCTTGACCTTGCCCAGCGAGCGGGCGTGCATCTTCGCGAGCTGCGTGACGATCTGGTCGTACGCCGGGAAGACGAAGCCGTCGAACTGGATCTCCACCACCGGGCGGTAGCCGCGCAGGGCCAGGCCGATCGCCGTGCCGACGATGCCCGACTCGGCGAGCGGGGTGTCGATGACGCGGCTCTCGCCGAAGTCCTTCTGCAGGCCGTCCGTCACCCGGAAGACGCCGCCGAGCTTGCCGACGTCCTCGCCCATGATCAGGACCTTGGGGTCGGACTCCAGGGCGCGGCGCAGCGACTCGTTGATTGCCTTGGCCAGTGCCATCTTGTCGGCCATCTCAGTTACCCCCCTCATCGGCGAACGACGCCTGGTACGCGGCGAACTGGGCGCGCTCCTCGTCGACGAGCGCGTGCCCGTCGGCGTAGGCGTTCTCGAAGATCGCGAAGTGGTCCGGGTCCGGCATGGCACGGACCGCCTCGCGCACTCGTTTGCCCAACGCCTCGGACTCGGCCTCCAGTTCCTGGAAGAATCCCTCGTCCGCGTGGTTTGACGCCTCCAGGTACCGGCGCAGGCGCAGGATCGGGTCCTTGGCCTCCCAGGCCTGGCGCTCCTCGTCGCCCCGGTAGCGGGTCGGGTCGTCGGAGGTGGTGTGGGCGCCCATGCGGTAGGTGAACGCCTCGACGAGGGTCGGGCCCTCGCCGCCGCGGGCCCGCTCCAGGGCCCACCGGGTGACCGCGAGGACGCCGAGCACGTCGTTGCCGTCGACCCGGACGCCCGGGAAGCCGAAGCCCTGGGCGCGCTGGTAGATCGGCACGCGGGACTGCTTCTCGGTCGGCTCGGAGATGGCCCACTGGTTGTTCTGGCAGAAGAACACGACCGGGGCGTTGTACACCGCGGAGAAGGTGAAGGACTCGGCCACGTCGCCCTGGCTGGAGGCGCCGTCACCGAAGTAGGCGATCACCGCGCTGTCGGCGCCGTCCTTGGCGACGCCCATCGCGTAGCCGGTGGCGTGCAGCGTCTGGGAGCCGATGACGATCGTGTACAGCTGGAAGTTGTTGCTGTTGGGGTCCCAGCCGCCGTTGTTCACACCGCGGAACATCCCGAGCAGGTTGGCCGGGTCGACGCCGCGGCACCAGGCCACGCCGTGCTCGCGGTAGGTCGGGAAGACGTAGTCGTCCTCCCGGGTGGCCCGGCCGGACCCGATCTGGGCCGCCTCCTGGCCGAGCAGCGACGCCCACAGGCCCAGCTCGCCCTGGCGCTGCAGGGAGGTGGCCTCGGCGTCGAAGCGACGGGTGAGCACCATGTCGCGGTAGAGGCCGCGGAGCTCTTCGGGGGTGATGCCGGCGACGTACTTGTCGTACTCGGCGTTCTTGACGCGCTTGCCCTCGGGCGTCAGCAGCTGCACGAGCTGGGGCTCGGCGCCGGCGTCCTTCTTGGCGGTCGTGCGGGTGCGCTTGGTGCCGGTGGTGCCGGCCTTGCTTCCGGCGCTGCGTCGCGGTGTGCGCGCGGCAGTGCTCTCCACGGTCACGTGTGCTCCTCCGTCGGTCCGGCCCCCGGGGTTGCCGGCAGGCCAGTGCGGCTCACCTGTTCTCGGCCCACGGGACACGGGGTGGGTGCCACTCGGCCGGGAACAGGCGTGACAGGTGCCCCGGCGAGCGCCCTGCAGAAAGCACGTTACCCAGTGCGCCACATTTCTGTGAAACCCCTTCTGACCTGCGATTTTGCTTGGATATCCAAGTAAATCGGGAAGGCGGTGAAGGGTCCCAGGTCACAGCCTTGCAGGAGGCCGGAGCAACCGCACGTTAACCCGGTGACCCAGGTCACGGGAAGAGTCCACTTGTGGGCGCGGCGAAACGTGACACGCGCGGAGGCCCGTCTCCGGGTCCCCGCGCGTGTGGATGGTTCCTTTTGTCCGCTGCCGGCCGGGTCAGCCGCCGTCTTCGCCTCCGGGGCCGCCGACGACGCCGGTGGTGGTACCCGCGTCAGTGCCGCCCGCGTCGCCTGTCGGCGTACCCGGGTCCGTGGGCTCCTCCGTCGGCTCCTCGGTCGGCGCCTCGGTCGTCGGCTCGTTCGACGGCTCGCCCGTGGGTGACTGGGGAGCGCTCTGCGACGGCGTGTAGGACGGCTTGTAGGACGGCGTCCAGTTGCCGTTGCCGGAGCCGGTCCCGGTGCCGTCGTCCGTGGACGTGCCGGTCGGCTCGCCGGTGTCGTCGTCGCTCGGCGTCTCGCTGGGCGTCTTCTTCTCGGTCGTCTGCGAGGTGGTCGGCGACTGCTTCTTGCTCGGGTCGTCCTTGCCGCCGCCGGTGTTCTGCAGGGCCAGCGCCACGCCCGCGGCGACGGCGATCACCGCGAGCACGGCCAGGATCCACAGCTTGCCGCGGCCGCTGCCCTTGTTGCCGTGGCCCTCGAAGCCGCCGTCGTCGCCGTTGCCGTAGCCGCCGGGCAGGATCGGCGAGGGGATCTGCGTGGTGCCGGAGGCGTCCCCGGGGTGGCCCATCACGGCCGTCCCGGCCAAGCCGCCCGACGGGGTGTGCCGGCCGTCGTGCACGTCGACCGGGCCGGTGTTCCAGGTGCCGGTGTGGCCGCCCTGGTCGTAGAGCATCTGGAGCCCGTACTGGACCAGCCCGCGCATCTCCTCGGCCGTCTGGAAGCGGTCGTCGGGCTCCTTGGCGAGGGAGCGCATGACCAGGCCGTCCAGCTCCGGCGGGCAGGCGTCGGACGCCTCGGACGGGGGCGTCGGGATGTCCTGGACGTGCTGGTAGACCACCGACAGCGGGGTCTCGCCGGTGAACGGCGGGCGCAGCGCGAGGAGTTCGTAGAGCAGGCAGCCCGTGGCGTACAGGTCGGAGCGGTGGTCGACGGCCTTGCCGAGCGCCTGCTCGGGGGAGAGGTACTGCGGGGTGCCCATGACCATGCCGGTCTGCGTCATCGTGGTGGACGCGCCGTGCAGGGCGCGGGCGATGCCGAAGTCCATCACCTTCACGGCGCCGTTGTGCGTGATGATGACGTTGGCGGGCTTGATGTCGCGGTGCACGATGCCGTGCTGGTGCGAGTAGGCGAGCGCCTCCAGGACGCCCGAGACGATGATCAGCGCCTGCTCGGGGCCGGGGGCCTCCGCGTTCAGCAGCAGGTCGCGGATGGTGCGGCCCTCGACGATCTCCATGACGATGTACGGCACGGACTGGCCGCCGACGAAGTCCTCGCCGGAGTCGTACACGGCGACGATCGCGTGGTGGTTGAGGCCGGCCACCGACTGGGCCTCGCGCGTGAAGCGCGCCTTGGACACCGGGTCCTCGGCGAGGTCGGAGCGGAGCAGCTTGACCGCGACGGTGCGTCCGAGACGGACGTCCTCGGCTGCGAACACCTCGGCCATGCCGCCCCGGCCGAGTCTGCGGGTCAGCCGGTACCGGCCGTCCCCGACCAACCCGCCGTTCCCCCAGAGCTCCGGCGCGTCCGACATGCCGCCGCCAGACGCCTCGGGGTCGGACGGGCCCTGAGCGGCCTGCTGCTGTGCCATCAGTCCTCGCCGTCGTTTCTGCCCGCGGTGCGCGCGGTGTTGTTACGGTCTCCGTCGGCCACGCTACAGCCTCCGCGCAAGCCTCCGGTCCGAGAAGGGGCACCGGAACCGGCACGAGACGGACCGGCCATGAAACCTTCACTCCTTACTGTCGTGCAAATTCCGTGCGCCGGCCGTAGGCCCCCTGTAACGCTTGCGCGACGCTTCTTTCGCGTACGGTCACGGAACGGGCACCGAGCTTGACGTGTCAGTGCCCTGGGGCAGACTTGGCCGGGAATGGCGGTTTGGATCAACGACGGATCAGCGGCAGTCGGCGGCGCCTGCAGGGGCTACGGGGGACAGGGAACATGAGCCAGGACGGCGCACAGGGCCAGTACACGGGGCGGGCGCTCGCCAGTGGGCGCTATCAGTTGCGCGATCTCCTCGGCCAGGGCGGCATGGCCTCGGTGCACCTCGCGTACGACAGCGTGCTCGACCGGCAGGTCGCCATCAAGACACTTCACACGGATCTCGGACGGGAACAGGCCTTCCGCGAGCGGTTCCGCCGCGAGGCCCAGTCCGTGGCCAAGCTCACTCACACGAACATCGTGTCGGTCTTCGACACCGGCGAGGACACCCTCGACGGCATGACGACGCCGTACATCGTCATGGAGTACGTCGAGGGCCGCCCGCTCGGCTCGGTCCTCGACGAGGACGTGCGGCAGCAGGGCGCGATGCCCGCCGACAAGGCGCTGAAGATCACGGCGGACGTGCTGGCCGCGCTGGAGATCAGTCACGAGATGGGCCTGGTCCACCGCGACATCAAGCCCGGCAACGTGATGATGACCAAGCGCGCCGTGGTCAAGGTCATGGACTTCGGCATCGCCCGGGCCATGCAGTCCGGTGTGACGTCGATGACGCAGACCGGCATGGTCGTCGGCACCCCGCAGTACCTCTCGCCGGAGCAGGCCCTCGGCCGCGGTGTGGACGCCCGCTCCGACCTGTACTCGGTCGGCATCATGCTGTTCCAACTGGTCACCGGACGGCTGCCGTTCGAGGCGGACTCGCCGCTGGCCATCGCATACGCGCACGTGCAGGAGGAGCCGCCGGTTCCGTCCTCGATCAACCGCTCGCTGCCCCCGGCGGTGGACGCGCTGATCGCCCGGGCGCTGAAGAAGAACCCGAACGAGCGTTTCCCCAGCGCCGAGGCCATGCGCGACGAATGCCTGCGGGTGGCGGCGTCCTTCAACGCCGCGCCGCCGAGCATCGTGCCGGGCACCCAGGCCCCGAGCGGCGCGGGCGTCGGCTCGGCCGTGTTCCCGCCGGTCGACCAGGCGACCCCGACGCCCTCGGGCCAGGTCCAGACGCCGTACCAGCCGACCCCGCCCCCGAACCCGTACGGCACGCCCGCCCCGACGGGGCCGTCCCCGGCGTACGGCTATCCGCAGCAGGGCGGCTACCAGACGCCGTCCCCGGCGGCGTACTCCCCGCAGCCCGGGCCGTCGACGCCGCCGCCGTACAACCTGACGCCCCCGACCGCGGTGGCCTCCTCCGGCGGCGGCAGGAACAACAAGCCGGTGATCATCGGCTCGATCATCGTCTCGGTCGTCGCCGTCGGCGGCCTCGTCACGGCGCTGCTGCTGAACGGCGGCGGCGAGGACGACAAGGGCGGCGGCGGCAGCAGCGCGAGTGCGTCGGCCTCGGCGGAGAAGAAGCCCGGCTACCGCGGGCCGGACACCACGAAGACGATCGACACCGAGGAGTGCACGGAGCCGCGGGAGTCGTACAACGACCCCGACAAGATCCAGATCCCGGACTTCAAGTTCAAGAACATCAAGTCGGTCAAGGCCTGTCTCCAGGCGGCCGGCTGGGAACTGAACGAGAAGAAGGTCGACGAGAACACCTACGGAGACGGCACGGTCATGAACCAGTTCCCGTCCGCCGACACCGACGTCGACCCGGAGGACATGCCCGAGCTCGAGCTCAGCGTCTCGACGGGCAACCCGCCCTCCTGACGCCCCCGGACGCACAGGGGCCCGGCAGCTTTGGCTGCCGGGCCCCTCGTTCTGTGCGGCCTGCGGACGTCTACAGGTAGGGGCCGCCCGACCGGCCGCCCGGGTGCTGCTGCTCGTCGAGGCCGTCGCCGACCCCCGGCGGGAGGGCGCGGCGCATCTGCTCCAGCTGGGCGCGGGCCGCCATCTGCTGGGCGAACAGCGTCGTCTGGATCCCGTGGAAGAGCCCCTCCAGCCACCCGACCAGCTGGGCCTGCGCGATGCGCAGCTCCGAGTCGCTGGGGGTCACCTCGTCCGTGAAGGGCAGGGAGAGCCGCTCCAGCTCCTCGACCAGCTCCGGCGCCAGGCCGTCCTCCAGCTCCTTCACCGAGCTGGCGTGGATGTCCTTGAGCCGCACCCGGCTGGCCTCGTCCAGGGGAGCGGCGCGCACTTCCTCCAGCAGCTGCTTGATCATGCTGCCGATCCGCATGACCTTCGCGGGCTGCTCCACCTGTTCCGTGACCGGGGTCTCGCGGGAGTCCTCGTCCTCGCTGCCGCCACCGAGCGCCATGCCGTCCTGGCCCACGACCAGGATCTGCGGGTTCTCCGGCGACCTTTCGTTCCTCGGCATCTCCATGCCGCCATTCTCTCGCACGCCTGCACCTCACCTCCGTGGTGCCCCCCGGGGACGTTGATCCACCACGCCGGAGGAGACGAGTCGGTCAGGCTTCGGGTTGCTCCCGCCCGGGCGGTTCCTCCTCCCGGGTGAAGCGGAGCAGGCGGGCCTCGCAGTGGTCCAGCCAGCGGACCTCGGCCTCGGCCTGGAAGACGAGCCGCTCCAGGACGAGCAGCCGGGCCATCTCCTCGGGGTGCTCCGGCGCGCGGGCCAGGGCCTCGGCACGCTGCCGCACATGGTCGTGCAGGGCCAGCGCCACGTGCCGCCGCTGTGCCTCGACGACCTCCCGTACGTCGACGCCGTCCGCGCCGAGCGCCATCACCAGCTTGATCGCCAACTCGTCGCGCGGCGGGTCGGCCCGTTCGACGGGGCGGTCGTACCAGGCGCGCAGTTCGGCCCGGCCGGCCTCGGTGAGCGCGTACAGCGTCCGTCCGGCCGCGTCGACGTCGTCCTGGGCGACCATGCCGTCCCGTTCCAGGCGGCCGAGCGTCGTGTAGACCTGCCCGATGTTCAGCGGCCAGGTGCCGCCGGTGCGGGTCTCGAAGTCGGTGCGCAGGCGGGAGCCGTAGCGGGGACCGGCCGCCAGGAGGGCCAGCAGCCCGTGACGTATCGACATAACCGGATTGTGCAGCGATTCCGCCCATCGGCCGAACTCGGAGTGCCGGGAGCCTGGGGTGGTGTGAGGCTGATTGCCTCGATATGACCGAACTTGCCGTACCTGCCCCCACCGGGCACGCGGCGGGAGGGGGTCACCCACGTGACTCCATGGCTACGCGCACTGCGGGCGGCGGGACTGGTGCTCGCCCTGGGGGCCGGCGCGGTCGTCTCACCCTATGGATCCGCCCCGTCCCACGCGGCTGTCCTCGCGTCCGACGAGGAGGGGGCGCAGGAGGAGGAAGCGGGGTCCGGGACCGGCGCCGTCCGGACGCCCAGGCCGGCCCCGCCGGCCGCTTCCCGCCCGGCGGCACCGCCGTCCCGGGCCGACCAGTCCCCCCGGGCCGCGCCCTCCTCCCGCTCGACTCCCTCCTCCTCCCGCTCGGGTCCCTCCTCCTCCCGCTCGGCTCCCTCGCCCCTGGCGGCCCCGTCGGCCCGGGCGGCTTCGTCGGCCCCGTCCGCGGTGGCGGCTCCTTCCTCCGCCGGTGAGCCCTCACGGGCCGGGAGCCGGGCCGGGGAGGGCCGGGTGCGGCCGGGACGGCCGGAGGACGCCGGGGAGATGCCGGGTGTCGCGGACGCCACGCCCGTCCCCGAAGAGCCGCGGGAGACCGCCCCCGAGCCCTCCGCCCCGGCAAAGCAGCCGGTCCGTGAGGCGGCGACGGCCGAGCGCCCCGTCGGCCAGGTCCTGCGCATCCTCCCCCTGGGCAGCGGACTCCTCCTGATCGGCCTGGGCCTGGGCCTGGCCTTCTTCGCGCTGCGGCTGCGGCGGGTCTAGGGGCGGGGTCGGGCGTTTGCGGTGGCGGTGGCGGTGGCGGGGAGGCTGCCGCCGCGAGGAACGTGCAGCCGGGGCAGGTCGGGCGCCTCGCGGTGCGCCGCGGTGGCGCGGCCAGCACCTGCCGCCGAGGCGGGTCGGGCGCTCAGCCGAGGACGGTGAGGTCATCACCGGCCAGGGCGGGCGCCTCGCGGGGCCGCCGGGCTGCCGCCGCGGGTCGTCTGCGGACTAGGCTGAGCGGCCGCTCAGCCGAGAATGGTGAGGTCATCACCGGGCAGGGCGGGCGCATCGCGTGGCGCCAGGCTGCCACCGCGAGCCACCTATCCGGCTACCGCCGGGGGTCGTCTGCGGACGAGCCAGGGCGGACGCTCAGCCGAAGACGGTGAGGTCATCGCCGGCCAGGGCGGGCGCCTCGCGGGGCCGCCGGGCTGCCGCCGCGAGCCGTCTGTCCGGCTGCCGCCGCGGCAGTTCGAGGGCTTTGCCAAGCGCGGGTGCGGCTGCCGCCCGCCATGAGCCGCCTCATGCGCCGGGCGGTGTCGCTTCCGCGGGCGGGGGGGTCAGCCCCCTGCAGCCGGGTGGTGATGTCGGTGCCGGGGGAGGCCCGCACGGGGCTGCGGACCCCGACGGATCGCAGTGAGCCCGGGAGCGGGGGCCTGCCTCGTCGCCGGATGCGGCCGGGCCCGGCCGCATCCCCGTGCGGAACGAGGTGCCGCGGGCCCGGCCAAAGGGTCAGGTGCTCTTCGGGGCGATCAGGAGGACCTTGCCGACGTGGCCGCTCTCCTCCACCACACGGTGCGCGGCGGCGGCCTCCGGCATCGGGAGTTCGCGGTCGACGACAGGACGCAGGTGGCCGCCGGTGAACAGCGGCCAGACGTGTTCGCGGACGGCGGCGACGATGGCCGCCTTCTCCTCCGGGGGCCGGGCGCGCAGGGACGTCGCGCTGATGGCGGCACGCTTGGCCAGCAGGGCGCCGATGTTCAGTTCGCCCTTCACGCCGCCCTGCATGCCGATGATCGCGAGCCGGCCGTTGACGGCCAGGGCCTTGACGTTGCGCTCCAGGTACTTGGCGCCCATGTTGTCGAGGATGACATCGGCACCGGCGCCGTCCGTCGCCTTCCTGACCTCCTCCACGAAGTCCTGCTCGCGGTAGTTGACCAGGATGTCGGCGCCCAGCTCGGCGCACCGCTCGAGCTTCTCCTTCGTACCGGCCGTCACCGCCACCCGCGCACCGACCGCCTTGGCCAGCTGGATGGCCATCGTGCCGATGCCGCTGGAGCCGCCGTGCACGAGGAGCGTCTCGCCGGGCCGCAGGTGGGCGATCATGAAGACGTTCGACCAGACGGTGCAGGTCACCTCGGGCAGCGCGGCGGCCTGCGTCAGGCCGACCCCGTCGGGCACGGGCAGCAGCTGCCCGGCCGGCACGGCCACCTTCTCGGCGTAACCGCCGCCGGAGAGCAGCGCGCAGACCTCGTCGCCGACGTTCCAGCCCGAGACGCCGGTGCCGAGCGCGGCGATCCGCCCGGAGCACTCCAGGCCGGGGTAGGGGGACGCGCCGGGCGGAGGTTCGTAGAAGCCCTGCCGCTGCAGGATGTCGGCCCGGTTGACGGCACTGGCCGCCACCTCGACCAGGACCTCGCCCTCGCCGGGCACGGGGTCCGGGACCTCGTCCCAGACCAGCGCCTCGGGCCCACCAGGTTCGGGAATCGTGATCGCATGCATGCAAGGGACCGTACCTCTCGGTCCCCGGACGGAGTCCCCTCCGTACCCGGTCCCCCCGTTATGTTCTTCGCGGTCCTGCAAGAGGGCCGCTGGCCTCCGGGCCCGGCATGACTGTTCCCCCCTGTCGAACCGATGACCTGGGGGGTGGTGTCACCGGGCCCGAGAGGCGCCGTTGGAG
>NZ_JAIGQA010000181.1:0-15861 GCF_019733245.1 Streptomyces sp. WAC04114 | reverse complement strand
GCCCCGGACTTCGGGGTCACCGGCTGGGGCGGGGCGGCGGCGGCCGGTTCCTCCACCGTGACCCCGAAGTCCGTGGCGATGCCCGCCAGGCCGTTGGCGTATCCCTGTCCGACGGCGCGGGCCTTCCACTGCCCGCCTCGCTGGTAGATCTCCACGATGACCAGGGCCGTCTCGTCGCCGAGCTGCGGGGGCGTGAAGGTGGCCAGGACGGAGTTGTCGTCCGCGTTGCGGATCGTGGCCGTCGGCTCGATGCCGCGGAAGGTCTGGCCCGCGGCGTCCGGGCTCGCCGTGACGACGATCTTCTCGATGCCGGGCGGGAGGGCCGTGGTGTCGACCACGATCGCGTCGGGCGCGCTGCCGCCGCCCGAGCGGTACGTCACGCCCGGGCCCGACGGCTGGTTGTAGAAGATGAAGTCGTCGTCGGAGCGCACCTTGCCGTCGGCGGTGAGCAGCAGGCCCGATACGTCGAGCCGCACCGGAGCGGCGACGTCCACCGTCACGCGGGCGGCGGACAGGGGGATGTTCGAGCCGGGGGTCATAGCTGTCATGCCGGGTGAACGAGCGAGGCGGTTTTGCCGTTCCCTTACCTTGCCGCCAATCGGGTCACCGGCGATTGCGGGGGTGATCCCGGGCGGTGCGCTCGTTGCCGCGCCTGTAGTTGCCGGTCCAGCGGGCCATGACCAGCTGGGGGTCGGAGGTCTCGACCTCGGTGAGGAACCGCGCGGCGCGGGGGCCGTTCAGGGTGGTGGCGGGGCGGCCGTGGTGGCTGATGCGGACGGTGCCGCCCGCGTGCTGCTCGTAGGTGAATCCATGAGGTCTCGGCATGCCGTGAGGGTACGAGGCGGGGAGCAGGCGCCCCAGCGAATTTCGCCTGCCCCCGCCCGCGGTGGTCCCTTCCCTACGGCACGACGACGATCTTGCGGCCGACGCCCGCCGCGAACTGGTCCAGCGCCTGGGGGTAGCGCTCCAGCGGGATGCGGTCGCTGATGAAGACGTCCGGGTCGAGGACGCCGTTCGCGAAGAGCTCCGCCGCCCGCTCGAAGCTGTGCAGCACCGCCATCGAGCCGGTGATGGTGATCTCCTGGTTGTAGATGCGGTACGGGTCGATCGTCACGCGCGTCGCGTAGTCGGCCACACCGAACTGCAGGAACGTGCCCGCCTTCGCCACCCGGTCCAGGCCGTCCTGGATCGCCGCCGCGTTGCCCGTGGCGTCGACGACCAGGTCCCAGCCCTGCGGGCGGTCCAGTTCGTCGGGGTTCGCAGCCGCTCCCGAGACGCCGAGGCCGCGGGCGGTCTCCAGGCGGGCCGGGTTCACGTCGACGACGTCCACGCTCGCCGCGCCGGTGCGCTTGGCCAGCTCCAGCATCATCAGGCCCATGGTGCCGGAGCCGTAGATCAGGACGTGCGCGCCGAGACGGGACTGGAGCACGTCGTAGCCGCGTACCGCGCAGGACAGCGGTTCCACGAGGGCCGCGTCCTCGGTGCGGACGTGCTCCGGGAGCTTCACGCAGTTCGCCACCGGGGCGACGGCGTACTGCGCCGCGCCGCCGGCCGTGGTCACCCCGATCGCCGCCCAGCGTTCGCAGAGGTTGTTGTGACCGGTACGGCAGTAGCGGCACTCGTAGCAGTACAAGGACGGGTCGACGGCGACCCGGTCGCCCACCGCCACCTCGGTGACCCGGGTACCGACCCCGACCACCTCGCCGGCGAACTCGTGCCCGGGCACGATCGGCAGCTTCGGGGCGAACTCGCCCTGGAGGATGTGGAGATCGGTTCCGCACAGGCCGCAGGCCGCGACCTCGACCACGACCTCGCGCGGGCCGGGCGTCGGGTCGGGGACCTCGGCGACGACGGCCTTGCCCACGGACTCGATGACGGCGGCCTTCATTTCACGGCTCCCAACGACAGGCCCTGGACCAGCTTGTCCTGGGCGGCGAACCCCGCGGCGAGCACCGGCAGGGAGACGACGAGCGACGCGGCGCACACCTTCGCCAGGAACAGGCCCTGGCTGGTGATGAAGCCGGTCAGGAAGACGGGGGCGGTCTCGGCGACCACACCCGTGAGCACCCGGGCGAACAGCAGCTCGTTCCAGCTGAAGATGAAGCAGATCAGGGCGGTGGCGGCGATACCGGGGAGGGAGATCGGGGCGACCACGCGCGCGAGGATCGTGGGCAGCCGGGCCCCGTCCACCTTCGCGGCCTCGATCACCGCGACCGGGATCTCGGCGAGGAAGGACTGCATCATCCACACCGCGATCGGCAGGTTCATGGACGTGTAGAGGATGACCAGCAGCCAGATGTTGTCGAGCATCCCGGCGTTCTTGGCGAACAGGTAGATCGGCAGCAGGCCCGCCACGGCCGGCAGCATCTTCGTGGAGAGGAAGAAGAACAGCACGTCCGTCCACTTGCGGACGCGGTTGATGGACAGCGCGTACGCCGCCGGGAAGGCCAGCAGCAGGACCAGCAGGGTCGAGGCCACGGACGCGACGGTGGAGTTGATCAGGGCGGGCCAGGGGCTCGCGCCGCCGCCCGCGCCGAAGAACTCGCGGTAGCCGTCCAGGGTGAGCGCGGCCGCGAAGGACGGCGGGTTGGTCGCCGCGTCCGTCTCCGAGTGGAAGGACGTCAGTGCCATCCACGCGATGGGCAGGAAGAACGCGATGCCGAGCAGCCAGGCCAGCAGGCCCAGGCCCGCACCCTTGCCACGGACACGGCGGGCACGCAGTGCGGTCGTGCTCATGCGCGGGACACCTCCTCGCGGAACAGGGACGACACCACGCGCAGGGCGAAGGTCGCGATGACGATCGAGCCGATGACCACCAGGACGCCCGCGGCCGAGGCGAGGCCGTTCTCGTGGGCCTGGTAGAAGCTCTGGTAGACGGTGTAGGGGAGGTTGGCGGTGCCGAGGCCCCCGGACGTGATCGTGAAGACCGCGTCGAAGTTCTGGACGATGTAGATCGAGCCGAGCAGGGCGCCCAGTTCGAGGTAGCGGCGCAGGTGCGGCAGCGTCAGATGGACGAAGATCTGCCAGTCGCTCGCGCCGTCGACCCGGGCCGCCTCGATCTGCTCGTGGTCGCGGCTCTGCAGTCCGGCGAGCAGGATCAGCATCATGAACGGGGTCCACTGCCAGACGAGGGACGCCTCGACCGCGAGCAGCGGGGTGTTCGAGATCCAGTCGGGCTGTGGGCCGCCCACATAGTGCAACAACCCATTGAACAGGCCGTATTCAGGGTTGTAGAGCACATGCTTCCAGAGCAGGGCGGCCGCGACCGGCACCACCAGGAACGGCGCGATCAGCAGGGTGCGGACGATGCCCCGGCCGCGGAACCTGCGGTCCAGCAGCAGGGCGAGCACGAGCCCCAGCACCAGGCTGGCCAGCACCACGGCCACCGTCAGCAGGACGGTCGTCCACACCGAGTGGCGCAGGTCCGGATCGGTGAGGACCTCCTGGTAGTTGTCGACGCCGGTGAAGTGCCGGGCGTCGGGATAGAGGGAGTTCCAGTCGAAGAAGGAGATCACCAGCGTGGCCACGAAGGGCAGCTGGGTGACGACGATCATGAAGATCAGGGCGGGCAGCAGCGGGGCACGGGTGGCCCAGGCGCGCAGCCGGGCGGAGGGCCGGCGGACGGGGTTGCGTATCTCGGGGGAGGCCACGGGGGCCGTTGTCGTGGCGGTCATCGTCCCTCGTACTCCTCGGAGATCTTCTCTGCGAGCGCCTGAGACTTCTTCAGGGCCGACTCGACGGACTGGCGTCCGGCGATGGCCGCGCTGATCTCCTGCGAGACCTTGGTGCCGAGGTCGGTGAACTCGGGGATGCCGACGAACTGGATGCCGGGAGCGGGCCGCGGCTGCACGCCGGGGTCGGTCGGGCGGGCCTGCTCGATGGCCTCCTTGGTCATCTCCTGGAAGGCCCCGGCCTCCTTGCGGTAGTCGGCGTTGGCGTAGGTCGACGCCCGCTTGCCGGCCGGGACGTTCGACCAGCCCACCTGGTCGCCGACCAGCTCCTCGTAGCCCTTGCCGGACGCCCAGGAGACGAACTTCCAGGCGTTGTCCGGGTTGCGGGAGGCCTGCTGGATGCCCCAGGCCCAGGTGTAGAGCCAGCCGGAGGACTCGGTCTTCTCGACGGGTGCGGGGGCGTAGCCCACCTTGCCCTTCACCGGGGAGTTCGCCGCCTCCAGGGATCCGGCCGCGGAGGTGGCGTCGTACCACATGGCGACCTTGCCCTGGGTCATGTTGTTCAGGCACTCGGCGAAGCCGGCCTGGGCGGCGCCGGACTCGCCGTGCTCGCGCACCAGGTCGACATAGAACTTCGTCGCCTTTTCGAAGGCGGGGGAGTCGAGCCGTGCCTTCCAGTCCTTGTCGAACCAGGTGCCGCCGAAGGTGTTGACGACCGTGGTGAGCGGGGCCATCACCTCGCCCCAGCCGGGCAGACCGCGCAGGCAGATGCCCTTCATGCCGGGCTCGGCGCCGTCGGCCTTCGCCGCGAGGTCCGCCACCTGCTGCCAGGTGGGGTGGGCTGGCATCGTCAGGCCCTTCTTGTCGAAGACGTCCCTGCGGTACATCAGGAACGACGACTCGCCGTAGAAGGGCTGGCCGTAGAGCTTGCCGTCGTCCGCGGTGAGGGACTGGCGCATCGGCTTCAGGACGTCCTGCTCGTCGTAGGCCGGGTCCTTGGCGACGTAGCCGTTCATCTCGTGCAGCCAGCCGTTGCGGGCGTAGATGGGTATCTCGTAGTTGGACAGGGTGGCGACGTCGTACTGGCCGGCCTGGTTGGCGAAGTCCTGGCTGATCTTGTCGCGGACGTCGTTCTCGGGCAGGACCGTGAAGTTGACCTTGATGCCCGTCTCCTTGGTGAAGTGGGCGCGGGTCAGCTTCTGCAGCTCGACCATCTGCGGGTTGTTGACCATCAGGACGTTGATGGCGTCGCCGCCGGACCCGGCCCCGCCCGCGCCGACCCAGCAGCCGGAGAGCAGCGGGGCGAGCAGCGTCCCTGCGGCGGCCAGGGCGAGCGGGGCTCGCGGTGGCCGTCGTCGGCTCTGGGTTCGCATGGATCGCTCCTGGATGTATGGGGAGATAAGGGGCAGCACGGGGCGTGGCTGCGCCCGGTGGGGGACATCGGTGCGGTGTCCGTCAGACCCGGATGACCTGGGGCCCGAGCAGTGAGTAGCGGTGGGCTTCGGCGGTCGGCAGGAGGGTGCTCGTCACGATCGTCTCCAGCGCGCCGACCTCGGCGAACCGGCAGAAGCTGACCGCTCCGAACTTGGTGTGCACGCCCGCGAAGACCACGCGCCGGGCGGCCCGGATCGCCTGGGCCTTGACCTCGCTGACGGCCGGGTCGGGGGTGGTGAGGCCGTGTTCGCGGGAGATGCCGTTGGCGCCGATGAACGCCAGGTCGACGACGAAACCGGCCAGCATCTTGGTCGTCCAGTGGTCGACGGTGGCGAGGGTGCCGCGCCGTACCCGGCCGCCGAGCAGCAGCACGGAGACGTGCTCGGCCTCGGCGAGGGCGCCGGCGACCGGCAGGGACGCGGTGACCACGGTCAGCGGCCGGTCCCCAGGGAGTGCCTCGGCGATGAGCTGCGGGGTGTAGCCCTCGTCGACGAAGACGGTCTCGGCGTCGCCGAGCAGCTCGGCCGCGGCGGCCGCGACCCGGCGCTTCTCGGGGACGTGGCTGGTGGCCCGGAAGGCGAGCGTCGTCTCGAAGCCGGCGCTCTCCACGGGGTAGGCGCCGCCGTGGGTGCGGCGGAGCAGGCCGTGGTCCTCCAGGACGCGCAGGTCCCTTCGTACGGTTTCCTTGGCCACACCGAGCTCGGTGGCGAGGGCGGTGACGTCGACCGAGCCGTCGCGCCGCGCGGCCAGCACGATCTCGCGCTGGCGTTCTTCCGCGGTCCTGGTCATGGCCGTCACCCGCCTTCCTGCTGTGCTGCCCGTTCGGGCCCTCGGACGGGCCTTGGGGAAGTTCTACAGGGGGCGTTCCGCGGTGGCCAGGCCTGTTGCGGGCGGGATCCTGCCCGGATGTGCCCGTTCGGTCGTGCGGGTGTGCGGGGCGGCGAGGGGTGTCCGTGGCCGTCCGCGGGTGCGTTGTGGCTGGTCGCGCAGTTCCCCGCGCCCTCGAGGGCGCTTCCCTGCCGTCCGCGGGTCGTGCCCGAATGCCCGAGCGGGCGGGCCCGTTCTCTGCCCGCCCGCCCTGATGCGGACTCCGTCCGGTCAGTACGGCCAGATCGGCGGGTCCGTCACGAACTGGCCGCCCAGGTAGGCGTGCGCCTCGTTGCCGTCCTGCAGTTCGCCCTGCTCGGCGATGAGTTTCTCGGCGTACGGCTCGGAGTCGTCCTGCGGCTCGTAGCCGAGCGCCCGGGCGCTGGTCAGGTCCCACCACAGCCGGGTGTTGGCGGAGGAGCCGTGGACGACGGTGTGGCCGACGTGCTCGGCGGTCAGGGCCGCGTGGAAGAGGCGGGCGCCGTCGGCGGGGCTCATCCACACGGAGAGCATGCGCACGCTGGTCGGCTCGGGGAAGCAGGAGCCGATCCGCACCGAGACGGTCTCCAGGCCGTGCCGGTCCCAGTAGAGCTGTGCGAGGTCCTCGCCGAAGCACTTGGACAGGCCGTAGAAGGTGTCCGGTCGGCGCGGGGTGTCGACGGGGATGAGGGGGTCGTCGCCCCGGGGGCGCGGGGTGTAGCCGACGGCGTGGTTGGAGGAGGCGAAGACGATCCGGCCGACGCCCTCCTCACGGGCGGCCTCGTACAGGTGGTAGGTGCCCTCGATGTTCGCCTTGAGGATCTTCTCGAAGGGGGCTTCCAGGGAGATGCCGGCGAGGTGGATGATCGCGTCCACGCCCCGGACCGCCTCGCGTACGGCGTCCCGGTCGGCCAGGTCGGCGACGATCGCGTCGGGCTCGCCCTCGATCGGACGCAGGTCCAGCAGGCGCAGGTCGTAGCCGTGGGCCGGGAGCAGGTCCCGCATCAGGGTGCCGAGTCCGCCGGCGGCGCCGGTGAGCAGGACGGGGCGGGGAGCGGGCATCCTCGGGTCTCCTTGATCGCCAACCGTGCTGATCACCCTTCGTGCACATGAGCGCACGGCATTCATATGCGTGGACACGCTAAGGATCCGGGGCGGAGCCCGTCAAGTATGCCGCGGAGGGTGTGAATCCGCAGGTGCGTCGCGGGTGCGGGCGCTTGACCGGCACCAAGGGGGCGCCTTAGCGTGGAGTCGTTCAGAAATATAGACGGAAATCAAGAATATGGAAACGGGAGAGCTTGTGACGCCAGCCCCTCTCGCCGCTCGACTCGACATCCCCAGCGGGCCGCTGTTCTTCCCGGTCACCGCCTACGGACCCGACGGCTCCGTGGACCTCGACACCTACCGCACGCACGTCCGGCGCGGGGTGGAGGCCGGAGCCGCCGCGGTGTTCGCCTGCTGCGGCACCGGCGAGTTCCACGCGCTGACGCCCGAGGAGTTCGAGGCCTGCGTGCGGGCCGCCGTCGAAGCCGCCGACGGGCGCGTCCCGGTCGTCGCCGGCACCGGGTACGGCACCGCGCTCGCCGTGCGCTACGCCCGCCTCGCCGAGGCCGCCGGGGCGGACGGACTGCTCGCCATGCCGCCGTACCTCGTCGTCGCCGGGCAGGAGGGCCTGCTGCGGCACTACCGCGAGGTGGCCGCCGCCACCGCCCTGCCGGTCATCGTCTACCAGCGCGACAACGCCGTGTTCACCCCGGAGACGGTCGTCGCACTCGCCCGCACGGACGGGATCATCGGCCTGAAGGACGGGCTCGGCGACCTCGACCTCATGCAGCGCGTCATCAGCGCCGTGCGCACCGAGGTCCCGGGCGACTTCCTCTACTTCAACGGCCTGCCGACCGCCGAGCAGACCCAGCTCGCCTACCGCGCCCTCGGCGTGACGCTCTACTCGTCCGCCGTGTTCTGCTTCGCGCCGGAGATCGCCCTCGCCTTCCACCAGGCCCTGCGGACCGGCGACGACGCCACCGTGGACAAGCTCCTGGACGGCTTCTACCGCCCGTTCGTCGAGCTGCGCGCCCAGGGCCGCGGCTACGCGGTCGCCCTGGTCAAGGCCGGTGTACGGCTGCGCGGACTCGACGTCGGGGAGGTGCGGCCCCCGCTGCACGAGCCGGCCGGGGACCATCTGAAGCGGCTCGCCGAAGTGATCGAGCGGGGCTACGCGTTGCTGGAGAAGGCCAAGTGAAGGCGTCGGCATTCGTCTACCCCTGGGACGTCAACGGCGACCCGGGGGCACCCGCGCGCATCGCCGCGCTGGGCGTGGCGCAGGTGACGCTCGCCGCCGCCTACCACTCCACCCGCGCCCTCACGCCCCGCCACCCGCGCCACCGCATCGTCACCGCCCAGCACGCCGCGGTGCTGTACCCGGCGGACGACCGCTGGGCCGGACGCGGGCTGCGTCCCTACCCGGCCGGTGACTGGGCCCCCGGGGACGCCTTCGGCGAGGCCGCGTGCGCACTCGGCGAGGCCGGTCTGGAGGTGCACACCTGGGTCGTCCTCGCGCACAACTCCCGCCTGGGCGCCGAACACCCGGACACCTCGGTCGTCAACGCCTACGGCGACCGCTACCCCTGGGCTCCGTGCATCGCGCAGCCCGCCACGCGCGCGTACCTGACCGACCTGGCGGCCGAGGCGGCCGTCCGGCCCGGGGCGCGCGGCACCGAGCTGGAGTCCCTCGGCTGGTACGGCCTGCAGCATCTGCACGCCCACGACAAGACCGGCGGCATCGGCCTCGGGGACGCCGGGCAGTACCTGATGGCGCTGTGCTTCTGCCCGTCCTGCCGGGAGGGCTACGGCCGGCACGGTCTCGACGCCGACCTGCTGGCGGCCGCCGTACGGACCGCGCTGGAGCCGGTGTGGCAGGGGGCGCCGTCCGACGGAGGCTGGGCGGGCATCGAGAAGCTGCTCGGCGAGACGCTCGCGCACACCACGCGCGCGTACCGCGACGACACCGCCCGCACGCTCCAGGAGCAGGCCGTCGCGGCGGTCCGGGCGGCCGCTCCCGACGGCTTCCAGGTGCTGCTGCACGCCGATCCCGTGTCGTACCACGTCGGTGCCAACCCCGGGGTCGACCCGGCGCACATCCTGTCCGTCGCGGACGGTGTGGTCGTGCCCTGCTCCGGCGGCACCGGCACGTTGACGCCGTTCGCACGGCAGGAGCGCGAGGGCGCCGTCATCGCCGCCAACTTCACCGTCGTCTCGGGGATGGGCGGCAGCCCGGGCACCCTCGCCGCCGACGCCACCGGGGCCCGCGAGCTCGGCGCCACCGAACTGCGGCTGTATCACGCGGGGCTGGCGTCCGACGACGACCTGGAGACGGTCCGCTCCGCCCTCGCCGGGCTCTGACACAGCGGGACCGCCACCGCCGGCAGCGCCACCCCCAGGGCCACCAGCACCAGCCGGTGGTCCACCAGCTCGACCAGGGCCGCCCCGGCGGCCAGCCCGACCACGTTCGGTGTGAACACCAGCGTGTGCGCGGTGGCCGTGACCCGGCCCAGCAGCGCACCCGGCGTCTCGCGCTGCACGGACGTCAGCGCGGCGATCAGCACCGGGGGCAGCCCCGCGCCGATCGCCGCGCTGCACACCAGCGCCACCGGGTCGGACGGCACCGCCCGCAGGGCCACCGCGAGAGCCAGCAGAACGATGCCGGACGCCGCGAAGCGCCGCGCCCCCAGGTGGCGCAGGGCGGGGCCGGAGAGCAGGCCGACCGCGACCGAACCGGCGCCCTGCACGGCGTAGAGCACGCCGGTGTACGCGGGGGAGTGCCCCAGGCCGTCGACGACGGCGTATACCATCGCCCCGTTCACTCCGGCGCACAGCATCGTGGCGCCGCCCGCCAGGACCAGGGGGCGCAGCACCGGGTGCGCCCACAGGTGCCGGACGCCCTCGACGGTCCGCCGCCGACGGCTTCCGGTGGGCGGCGCGGGCTTCTCCTCCCTGACCCGCAGCGCCGTGTACAGCCCCGCGGCCAGCACGAACGTGGCCGCGTCCAGGAGGGCGACGCCCGCGCCGCCGTGCGCCGCGTAGAGGCCCGCGCCCGCCAGCGGGGCCAGGAGTTTCATGCCCTCGGTGGCGGTCGTGCGCAGACCGTTGAAGTCGCCCAGCAGGGACGGCTCGACCGCGCTCGCCACGAGCGCCGACTCGGCCGCGTCGTGGACGACGCCCGCCGCGCCGTGCACGAACAGCACCGCGTACAGCAGCCACAGGTCGCCCGGGGCGTCGACGCCCACGAGGGTGAGCAGCAGGGCGCCCAGGAGCGTGTTCACGCCGATCAGCAGGGGCCTGCGGCGGCCGCGGTCCGCGAGGGTGCCCAGCAGCGGTCCGGCCAGGGTCGGCAGCCACATGGCGAGCATGCACAGTGCGGCCAGGCCGTCCGAGCCGGTCAGGTCCTTCACCCACACGCCGGAGGCCAGCCACAGGGCGGAGGTGCCGAAGCCGGAGACCACCACGCCGGAGAGGTAGAGGCCCGCGTCGCGGTCCCGTAGGACGCGCACCACGGGCCAGGTCGTCTTGGTCGTCATGCCTGGTCATCGTGGCGCTAAGGCCCCCGTGCGGGGATCGGGAAGGTGCCTTGGGAAACGGGCGTCCGGGCGATGAGTTCCGCGGTCGCCGTCGGTCTACCTCCGGAGAGCCGAACCAGAGCCGAACTAGGAGGAGCAGCGGATGACCGACACGACCCCGAACCCGACCCTCGACCTCGGACCGCAGGCGGCGGTCGTGGCACGCCTCGCCGAGGCCGTCACCGACGAGCAGCTGGCCGACCCGACGCCCTGCCCCGAGTACGCGGTGCGCCACGTGCTGGCCCACCTGGTCCATCTGGCCGGCGCCTTCCGTGACGCCGGCCGAAAGGACCTCGGCGTCACGACCGACACCTCGCCCGGCTCCTCCCTGCCCGAGCTCGCGCCCGACTGGCGCGAGGAACTGCCCAAGGTGCTCGCCGACATGGCCGAGGCCTGGCGGGACCCGGCCGCCTGGACCGGCATGACCCGCGCCGGGGGCGTGGACCTGCCCGGCGAGGTCGCGGGCCTCGTCGCCACCGACGAACTGGTGATCCACGGCTGGGACCTGGCCCGCGCCACGGGCCGCCCCTACAGCCCCGACCCGGCCGCTCTCCAGGTGTGCCACGACTTCCTCGAGGCGTCCGCCGACGCCCCCGACCGCGGCGAGATCTTCGGCCCCGTCGTCCGCGTCGAGTCGGACGCGCCGCTGCTGGCCAGGGCGGTGGGACTGAGCGGCCGGGACCCGGGGTGGACCCGCAGGCCGTAGAAAGCGATTGCCCATTCTTCGTCGAAAGCATTGACGAGGCCCATGCGCCCTCCTACCGTCATCGCGTCGTACTTCGTACGTCATATATGAGACGCGATACGCGAGATCCGATACGCGATCCATCGAGACGCGAGATCCGAGAGGCGCGCATGACCTCTGTGCCCACGCCGATCCCCTCCCGCACGCAGTTCGTGCTGGAGGGGATCAAACACCGCATCCTCACCGGGCAGTTGACGCCCGGTCAGGCGCTGGTCGAGACCGAGCTCGCCGCGCAGTTCGGGGTGTCGAAGACTCCGGTGCGCGAGGCGCTCAAGACCCTCGCCGGGACCGGGCTGGTCGTGATGAACCAGTACAAGGGCGTCACCGTGCGCATGGTGGACGCGGACATGGCGCGCGAGGTCTACGACGTGCGGCTGCTGCTGGAACCCGAGGCGCTCAAGCGGGCCGTGCGGCGCGGGGCCTCCCTGGACGTCGCCCGCGAGGCGCTGACCCGGGCCGACGCAGCCACCGACGCCGCCGAACGCTCCCTCGCCAACCGGGAGTTCCACCGCGCCCTGTACCTGCCGTGCGGCAATCCGCTGCTCGGCCGGATGCTCGACGAGGTCCGCGACCAGGCCGCCCTGGTCTCCGCCGTGGCCTGGGCCGCCTCCCCCTCCTGGGAGCGGGAGGCCGGCGAGCACCGGGAGATCCTGCGGCTCGCCCTCGACGGCGACGCCGACGGCGCGGCGCGGGCCCTGCACGCCCACATCGCGTCCTTCGTGCAGCGCGCCTTCCCCGAGGCCGCACTGGACCAGGAGGGTCAGGAATGAGCAGCGTGGCGTTCGAGACCCAGCGGGCGGCCCTGGCCGACGTGGTGGCGATCCCGGTGACCCCGTTCGCCGAGGACGGCTCCGTCGCGCGGGACACCCACCGGGCCCTGCTGCGCCGCCTGCTCGACGGCGGCATCACCACCCTCACCCCCAACGGCAACACCGGCGAGTTCTACGCCCTCACCCCCCAAGAGCGCCGGCTCGTCACGGAGCTGACGATCGAGGAGGCCGGGGAGCGGGCCGTCGTCCTGGTCGGTGTCGGACACGACGTCCCGACCGCCGTCGCCTCCGCCCGGCACGCCCAAGAGCTCGGCGCCGGGATGGTGATGGTCCACCAGCCCGTCCACCCCTACGTCTCCCAGGCCGGCTGGGTCGACTACCACCGCGCCATCGCCGAGGCCGTGCCCGAGCTGGGCGTCGTGCCGTACATCCGCAACGCCCAGCTCACCGGCGCCCGGCTCGCCGAACTCGCCGACGCCTGCCCGAACGTCATCGGCGTGAAGTACGCCGTGCCCGACGCGGCCAGGTTCGCCGCGTTCGCCCGGGACGCGGGTCTGGAACGGTTCGTGTGGGTCGCGGGACTCGCCGAGCCGTACGCCCCCTCCTACTTCTCCGCCGGTGCCACCGGCTTCACCTCGGGGCTGGTGAACGTCGCCCCGGCGGTCTCCCGGAACATGATCGAGGCGCTGCGCTCCGGCGACTACCCGGCCGCCATGAAGGTGTGGGAGCAGATCCGCCGCTTCGAGGAGCTGCGCGCCGCGAACGGCTCCGCCGACAACGTCACCGTCGTCAAGGAGGCCCTCGCCTCCCTCGGGCTGTGCCGCCGCGAGGTCCGCCCGCCCAGCCGCACCCTCCTCGAGGAGCAGCGCGCCGAGGTCGCCGCGATCGCCGCGGGGTGGTCGATATGACCGGCAGGCTGCGCCCGGAGGACCTCAGGAGCCACCAGTGGTACGGCGCCGAGGGCCGGCTGCGCACCTGGTCGCACAACGCCCGGATGCGCCAGCTCGGTTACGAGGCGGAGGAGTACCGGGGCCGCCCGGTGATCGCCGTGCTGAACACCTGGTCCGACATCAACCCCTGCCACGTCCATCTGCGCGAGCGGGCCGAGGCGGTCAAGCGGGGAGTGTGGCAGGCCGGCGGCTTCCCGCTGGAGTTCCCGGTCGCCACGCTCTCCGAGACGTACCAGAAGCCGACCCCGATGCTCTATCGCAACCTGCTCGCGATGGAGACGGAGGAGCTGCTGCGGTCGTACCCGGTCGACGCGGCGGTGCTGCTCGGCGGCTGCGACAAGTCGACGCCCGCGCTGCTCATGGGCGCGGCCTCGGCCGACGTACCGTCGGTCTTCGTGCCCGCGGGGCCGATGCTGCCGGGTCACTGGCGCGGCGAGACCCTCGGGTCCGGCACCGACATGTGGAAGTACTGGGACGAGCACCGGGCCGGCAACCTCACCGACTGCGAACTGCGTGAGCTGCAGGGCGGGTTGGCGCGGTCGCCCGGTCACTGCATGACCATGGGGACCGCGTCGACGATGACCGCCGCGGCCGAAGTCCTCGGTATGACGCTGCCCGGCGCCTCCTCCATCCCGGCCGTCGACTCCGGGCACGAGCGGATGGCCGCCGCCTCCGGGCGCCGTGCCGTGGAGCTCGCCTGGACCGGGCTCAAGCCGTCCCGAATCCTCACCCGCGAGGCCTTCGAGGACGCCGTCACCACGGTCCTCGGGCTCGGCGGCTCCACCAACGCCGTCATCCACCTGATCGCGATGGCGGGGCGCTGCCAGGTCGAGCTCACCCTCGACGACTTCGACCGCATCGCCCGCACCGTGCCGGTGCTCGCCGACGTCCGGCCCGGCGGACAGACCCACCTCATGGAGGACTTCCACTTCGCCGGTGGTCTGCCCGCCTTCCTCGCGCGGATCACCGACCTGCTGCACCTGGACCGGCCCACCGTCAACGGCACCCTGGGGGAGCAGATCGAGGGCGCGGTCGTCCACGACGACGACGTCATCCGCACTCGCGAGAACCCGGTCGCCGCCGAGGGCGGGGTCGCCGTACTGCGCGGCAACCTCTGTCCGGACGGCGCGGTGATCAAGCACATCGCCGCCGAGCAGCACCTGCTCAAGCACACCGGTCCCGCGGTCGTCTTCGACGACTACAAGACCATGCAGCGCACCATCAACGACCCGGCGTTGCACATCACCGCCGACAGCGTCCTGGTGCTGCGCAACGCCGGCCCCAAGGGTGGCCCGGGCATGCCCGAGTACGGCATGCTCCCCATCCCCGACCACCTGCTCAAGCAGGGCGTCCGGGACATGGTCCGGATCTCCGACGCCCGGATGAGCGGCACGAGTTACGGCACGTGCGTGCTGCACGTGGCGCCGGAGTCGTACGTGGGCGGGCCGCTCGCCCTCGTCCGCACCGGCGACTCCATCACCCTCGACGTCGAGGCGCGCACCCTCCACCTCCACGTCGACGACGAGGAACTTCAGCGGCGCAGGGCGGACTGGTCGCCGCCGCCCACCCGCTACGAGCGCGGCTACGGCGCGCTCTACAACGAGCAGATCACCCAGGCCGACACCGGCTGCGACTTCGAGTTCCTGGCAAGGCCGGGCAAGGCCCCGGACCCCTACGCCGGTTGACCGATCCCCTTAAGGGGCGCGGGACTGTACCGACATGCGGCTCCGCCGCGTGGGCGCGACACAGCACAACGAGTCCGCGCTCGCCACACCACCGCAAGAGGCACCTCGTACCGCGCACTCCAGACCGGCTCCCGCACACCGAGAAAGCGCTTCCCGTACGACCGTACCCAGATCGGAGACCCTGTCATGGCCCAAGCCGCAGCCGTGGCGAAACCGCCCGTGCCACCCCGGCGGCGCCGGGCCTCCGCCACGCCGCGCAGGCTCCCGTACCTGCTGATCACGCCGGCCGTCCTGCTGATGCTGGGCTTCATCGCCTACCCGGTCATCAGCGTCTTCTACTACAGCCTGCGGAACTACAACCCCACCAAGCCGTGGCGGAACGGCTACGCGGGCTTCGACAACTTCGTCCACGCCTTCACGAAGGACCCGGTCTTCTGGGACACGCTGGTCTTCAGCGCCAAGTGGGTCGTCGTCGAGGTCGGCCTCCAGCTGCTGTTCGGCCTCGCGCTCGCCCTCATCGTCAACCAGACCTTCGTGGGCCGGGGCCTGGGACGCGCCCTGGTGTTCTCCCCGTGGGCCGTCTCCGGCGTGCTGACCTCCGCGATCTGGGTGCTGCTCTACAACTCCCAGACGGGCATCACCCGTTACCTCGCCGACATGGGCATCGGCTCCTACGGCACGAGCTGGCTGTCGGACACCTCGACCGTGTTCCCGGCGGCGGTCGTGGCGGACCTGTGGCGCGGGGTGCCGTTCTTCGCGATCCTCATCCTCGCCGATCTCCAGTCCGTCTCGAAGGACCTCTACGAGGCCGCCGAGGTCGACGGCGCCAGCCGCATCAAGCAGTTCTGGCACATCACGCTGCCGCACCTGAAGGACGCCATCATCCTGTCCACACTGCTGCGCGCGGTGTGGGAGTTCAACAACGTCGACCTGCTCTACACCCTGACCGGCGGCGGACCCGCGGGCGAGACGACCACGCTGCCGCTGTACATCGCCAACACATCCGTCGACGCCCACAACTTCGGCTACGCATCGGCCCTGACCACGGTGGCGTTCGTGATCCTGCTCTTCTGCTCGATGGTCTACCTGCGGCTGAGCAAGTTCGGAGGCGAGAGCAAGTGAGCGTCAAGGAAGCCACCAAGAC
>NZ_JAIGQA010000180.1:0-15933 GCF_019733245.1 Streptomyces sp. WAC04114 | reverse complement strand
CTTGAGGGGGCCCCATTCGTTGGGGTCGGGGACGCCGGGTGGGAGCATCTGGCGGCGCTTGGGGCCGCCGTGTTCCGACTCGCCCGGTTCCTTCGCACCGGGCCAGGCCTTGGCGACGCGGGCGGCCAGGACGAAGTCCTTGCGCAGGGGGTGGCCTTCGAAGTTGTCGGGCAGGAGGAGGTGGTCCAGCGCCGGGTGGCCTTCGAAGGTGATGCCGAACATCTCGTGCGTCTCGCGTTCGTGCCAGGCGGCACCCGCGTAGACGCCGACGGCGGAGGGCAGGGCGGGAGCCTCGTGCGGGACCGTCGTGCGGAGGAGGAGGCGTCGCAGGGGGGACAGGGCGGCCACGTGGGCGGTGACGCGGAAGCCCGTGCCCGGTTCGTCGACGGCGCTCAGCCAGTCGAAGTAGGTGCAGCCGAGCCGGTCGCGGGCGGTCTCCAGGGCGGTGATCCAGGCGGCCGGAGGTACGTCGACGGTCAGGACGTCGTAGGACTCCTCGGCCGTGGCGTCGGGGCCGAAGAGTTCCTCGGCGTCGGCGGGCAGCCAGCCGACCGTGGTCATCGTCCCTCCCCCGGCGTCGAATCGGAGTCCGGGTCGGGGTCTGGGTCGGAGCGCGGCGCGGGGGCCGGCGGCTGCACGAGGCCACTCCGCAGCGCGGCGGTCGAGGGGCGTCCGGCCTCGCTGCCGTAGCGCTCCCCCAGCGACTCGCGGGCGATCTTCTCCTGGAGCTTGAGGATGCCCTGGAGCAGCGCCTCGGGCCGGGGCGGGCAGCCGGGGACGTAGACGTCGACGGGGATGATCTGGTCGACGCCCTTGGTGACGGAGTAGGAGTCCCAGTAGGGGCCGCCGCAGTTGCTGCACGCGCCGAAGGAGATGACGTACTTCGGCTCGGGCATCTGCTCGTAGAGGCGCTTGACGGCCGGGGCCATCTTGTCGGTGACGGTGCCGGAGACGACCATCAGGTCGGCCTGGCGCGGGCCCGGGGCGAACGGGATGACGCCGAGGCGGATGAAGTCGTGGCGGGCCATCGACGCGGCGATGAACTCGATCGCGCAGCAGGCGAGGCCGAAGTTGAAGACCCAGAGCGAGTAGCGGCGGCCCCAGTTGAGGATGACCTTCATCGGCTCGGGGGCGAGGCGGGCCAGGGCACCCAGCCGCTTGGGCTCGGGCAGCAGGACAGGCTCGGACACCGAGGGGTTCACGTCCATGCCAGGACGCCCTTCTTGTATGCGTAGAGCAGGCCGACGGCCAGGAAGCCGAGGAAGATGAACATCTCGACCAGGGTCGCCGCGCCGTAGCCGGGGGCGGCGAAGACGGTCGCCCAGGGGAACAGGAAGATCGAGTCGACGGCGAAGATCACGTAGAGGAAGGCGTAGACGTAGTAGCGGACCTGGGTGTGGGCCCAGCCCTCGCCGACGGGGTCGACGCCGCACTCGTACGTCAGGAGCTTCTCGGGGGTGGGGACCACGGGCCGCAGCAGGCGTCCGGCCCCGAAGGCGACGGCGACGAACAGCACACCGACGACGGCGAGCAGTCCGACGACCGAGTAGGACTGGAAGTAGTCAGCCGCGACGACGGTCGTGGTGACGACGGTCGGTTCCGGCACGTCCGTCCCTCGCTCCCTGAAACTCGGACCTGGATCCTGCGACGATGCTGCGGCTCACGGGGGCGCCGCCGTTCGACGATCTGTACGCACGGGAGTCTAGGCCCTGATAAAGGCAGGGTAAGCAGCCCGTCACCGGCCCTGCACGCGAGGGTGGGGTTTTCCTCAGTTGATCCTGGCGGCCCACCTCATGGCGCCGTCGTCCGCCGCCGGGCACGCTAACGCATATGACCCGACGCATCACGTCCCCGGGGACGACGGCGGCCCGGGGGGCCGCCGGGCAGGACGACCGTCCGCCGCCGGCCCGGCTCGCCTACGACCCGCACACCTGGAAGGAAATCGCGCACCTGCTGGCCAACCTTCCGGTCGCGCTGCTCGGTTTCACCTATGTCGTGACGGTGTTCTCCACCGGTTTCGGGCTGACCGTCACGGTGATCGGGTTCCCGCTGCTCGCGGCCGGGCTCGTGGGGGCGCGGCAGTTGGGCAGGCTGGAGCGGGCGCGGGCCCGGGCGTTGCTCGGGGTGCGGATCGAGGAGCCGAGCCGGCTGCGGTTGCGGGGCGGGAACGGCTTCGTCCAGCGGTTGTGGATGCAGCTGAAGGACCCGGTGGGCTGGCGTACGGCGCTGTACGAGTTCGTCCGGCTGCCGTGGGGGGTGCTGACCTTCACGGTCACGCTGGCCTCGCTGTTCGTGCTGTGGCCGGTGCTGCCGTTCATCGCGCGAGGGCTGACCAACGCCGACCGGGCCATGGTGCGGGCGCTGCTGTCGCCCTCCGATGAGCTGGAGCGGCGGATCGCCGAGCTGGAGTCGGACCGGGGGGTCGTGGTGGACACGGCCGCGGCGGACCTGCGGCGCATCGAGCGGGATCTGCACGACGGGGCGCAGGCGCGGCTGGTGAATCTGGCCATGGGGCTGGGTCTGGCGAAGGAGAAGGTGCTGGAGGATCCGGACGCGGCGGCGGCGATGGTCGAGGAGGCGCACGGCGAGGTGAAGCTGGCGCTCCAGGAGTTGCGGGACCTGGCCCGGGGGATCCATCCGGCGGTGCTGACGGACCGGGGGCTGGACGCGGCCCTGTCGTCGGTCGCCTCGCGCTGCACGGTCCCGGTGAAGGTGACGGTCGATCTGCCGGAGCGGCCGGCGGCGGCCATCGAGGGCATCGCCTACTTCACCGTCTCGGAGCTGTTGCAGAACGTCAGCAAGCACAGCCGGGCGAGGTCGGCCTCTGTGGATGTGTGGCGGACCGACACCCGGCTGCTCATTCAGGTGTGGGACGACGGGCACGGGGGCGCGAGCCTCGACGGCGGTACGGGGATGAAGGGCCTGGCGGAGCGACTGGACGCCGTCGACGGGCTGTTCGTCCTGGAGTCGCCCGAGGGCGGTCCGACGACGGTCACGGCGGAACTGCCGTGGCGTGACCGGTCGGGGGCCTCGGGATAGAGGCCCCCGGGATACGGGCCTCGGGATAGGCCCCGGGATACGGGTCTCGGGATAGGCCCCCGGGAGGCAAGCGCCGCGGGACAGGGGCCCCGGGTGGGCGCCGCAGGACAAGGCCCCGGGACAGACGCCTCGGGGCATGCGTCCCGGGACAGGGCCCCCAGGGTAGGGAAAACCCCCCGTCCAAGACGCCGATGGACTCCATGGTCCGCCGACCTGCGGCGGAGCAGGGTGGAGGTACGGGAGCACAGCCGCGGGACGAGGAGAAGGACGACGCCGATGGCCACGGAGTACGGACAGGGATACGGGCTCGACAGCGGGTCGGGCTTCCCGGGGAGCACCGAACGGCGGCATCGGCTGCCGGCCGTGCTGCGGGCGCCGGTCGAGGGCCGCACCTGGCTGGAGCTCACCCATGTGCTGCTCAGCCTGCCGATCAGCATCCTGCTGTTCACCTACGCGGTCACGATGGTGTCGCTGGGCGCGGGACTGCTGATCACGTTCCTCGGTGTACCGGTGCTGGCGGCGGCGCTCGCAGGGTGCCGCGGCTTCGGGGCGCTGGAGCGGATGCGGGCGCGGGGGCTGCTGGGCCTGGAGGTGGCCGAGCCGGAGCCGCTGCGGATGCGGAAGCCGGGCGCGATGGCGTGGATGGGGGCCGTCCTCAAGAGCGGCGCCTCGTGGCGGGCGCTGCTGTACGCGGTGCTGCACCTGCCCTGGGCGGTGTTCTCGTTCGTGGTGGCCGTGAACGTGTGGGCGCTCGGCTGGGCGCTGCTGACGTATCCGCTGTGGTTCTGGGTGTTCCCGGTGTACGCGGGGCAGGACGGGTTGCAGCTGTACGGCGACGAGGCTCACCGGATCTACCTGGACAACCCGTTCGAGATCACGGTGACCGCGCTGGTGGGGCTGCTGTTCACGATCGCCACGCCGTGGATCGTGCGGGCGCTGACGATGGTGGACCGGCTGCTGGTGCACGGGCTGCTCGGGCCGTCGCGGCTGGCCTCGCGCGTGGTGGAGCTGGAGTCGGACCGGGGGGTCGTGGTGGACACGGCCGCGGCCGACCTGCGGCGCATCGAGCGGGATCTGCACGACGGGGCGCAGGCCCGGCTGGTGGCGCTGGCCATGGATCTGGGGCTGGCGAAGGAGAAGCTCCAGGAGGACCCGCGGGCGGCCGCGCGGATGGTGGACGAGGCGCACGGCGAGGTGAAGACGGCGCTGCAGGAGCTGCGGGACCTGGCCCGGGGGATCCATCCGGCGGTGCTGACGGACCGGGGGCTGGACGCGGCGCTGTCGTCGGTCGCCTCGCGCTGCACGGTGCCGGTGCAGGTCGAGGTCGACCTGGTGGAGCGGCCCGCGCCGGCGATCGAGGGGATCGCCTACTTCACGGTGTCGGAGCTGCTGCAGAACGTCAGCAAGCACGCGCGGGCGACGTGGGCCGGCGTCGAGGTGTGGCGGACGGAGAACCGGCTGATGCTGCAGGTCGTGGACAACGGCGTGGGCGGGGCCGACGTGTCCCAGGGTTCCGGTCTCGCGGGGCTGGCGGACCGGCTTGACGCGGTGGACGGGATCCTGGTGGTGGACTCCCCGGCGGGCGGGCCGACCCGGGTGACCGCCGAGCTGCCGTGGCGGGGGGCGCACGTGCGGTGACCGCCGAGCTGCCGTGGCGGGGGGGCGCACGTGCGGTGACCGCCGAGCTGCCGTGGCGGGGGGCGCACGTGCGGTGACCGCCGCGGGGCTCTCGCGGCCCCCGCGAGCCCGGACAGGGCCAGGGCCAGGGGCGGTCGCCTCTGGCCCCCGTCTTTCCCTCACCACCCGATCGGCGCCCATCAAGAAGCCGGTCCCGTCCCCATACACCCCCGGACCCTGAAATGCTGGACCCGTCGCACGGGTGGGCGCGGAGCCGTTGTGGGCTGCGGACGGGCGGCAGCGGGCTGTGGGGGGCCGAACATCGTGGAGGACAGGGTGCGGGTGGTCATCGCCGAGGATTCGGTGCTGCTCAGAGAGGGCCTGACCCGGTTGCTGACCGACCGTGGGCACGACGTGGTCGCCGGTGTGGGTGACGGCGAGGCTCTGATCAAGACCATCACGGAGCTGGACGCGCAGGGCGAACTGCCGGACGTGGTGGTGGCGGACGTGCGGATGCCGCCGACTCACACGGACGAGGGAGTGCGGGCGGCGGTACAGCTGCGCAAGGCGCACCCGGGGCTCGGGGTGCTGGTGCTGTCGCAGTACGTGGAGGAGCGCTACGCCACGGAGCTGCTCGCCGGGTCCAGCCGGGGGGTCGGCTATCTGCTGAAGGACCGGGTGGCCGAGGTGCGGGAGTTCGTGGACGCCGTGGTGCGGGTGGCCGAGGGCGGTACGGCGCTCGACCCGGAGGTGGTCGCGCAGTTGCTGGGCCGTAGCCGTAAGCAGGACGTGCTGGCCGGGCTCACCCCCCGGGAGCGCGAGGTGCTGGGGCTGATGGCCGAGGGGCGGACGAACTCGGCGATCGCGCGGCAGCTCGTGGTCAGCGACGGGGCGGTCGAGAAGCACGTCAGCAACATCTTCCTGAAGCTGGGGCTCTCCCCGAGCGAGGGCGACCACCGCAGGGTGCTGGCCGTGCTGACGTATCTCAACTCCTGACGTTCACGATCGCCGACCGCGGAAACCCGGACAAAGGCGAATGAATAGCCATACCCACGTCGTGTCCAAGATGCGAATGACCCGAAGAAGGCGACCCTTGCGGTCGTAGGGTTGATCCCGGGAGGGCCTGCGGGAAGGCCTGTCCCGGACAGCGTCCTCGAGGGAGGTCCAGTTCAGTGACCAGCCAGGTCAGTAGCCCAGCGGAGCAGGCCGACGGAGCAGTCGTAGGAGAGCAGCGCAAAGCGGCGGGCGCGAAGGATGTCCGTCGCCTCGACCGGGTGATCATCAGGTTCGCGGGGGACTCGGGTGACGGTATGCAGCTCACCGGTGACCGTTTCACCTCGGAGACCGCGTCGTTCGGCAACGACCTGTCGACCCTGCCGAACTTCCCGGCCGAGATCAGGGCGCCCGCCGGGACCCTGCCGGGTGTGTCGTCCTTCCAGTTGCATTTCGCCGACCACGACATCCTCACCCCCGGTGACGCGCCGAACGTGCTGGTGGCGATGAACCCGGCCGCGCTGAAGGCGAACATCGGCGACCTGCCGCGCGGCGCCGAGGTGATCGTCAACACGGACGAGTTCACCAAGCGGGCGATGCAGAAGGTCGGCTACGGGACGTCCCCGCTGGAGGACGGGTCGCTGGACGGCTACCACGTGCATCCCGTGCCGCTGACCACGCTCACGGTCGAGGCGCTGAAGGAGTTCGACCTCAGCCGCAAGGAGGCCGAGCGCAGCAAGAACATGTTCGCGCTGGGCCTGCTGAGCTGGATGTACCACCGGCCCACCGAGGGCACGGAGAGGTTCCTGAAGTCGAAGTTCGCGAAGAAGCCCGACATCGCGGCGGCCAACATCGCGGCGTTCCGGGCCGGCTGGAACTTCGGCGAGACGACGGAGGACTTCGCCGTCTCCTACGAGGTCGCGCCGGCGGCCACGGCGTTCCCGCCGGGTGTCTACCGCAACATCTCCGGCAACCTCGCGCTGTCGTACGGGCTGGTCGCGGCGAGCCGGCAGGCGGATCTGCCGCTGTACCTGGGGTCGTACCCGATCACTCCGGCGTCGGACATCCTGCACGAACTGTCCAAACACAAGAACTTCGGCGTGCGGACCTTCCAGGCGGAGGACGAGATCGCAGGCATCGGGGCCGCGCTGGGCGCGGCCTTCGGTGGTTCGCTGGCGGTGACCACGACGAGCGGTCCGGGTGTGGCGCTGAAGTCGGAGACGATCGGTCTCGCGGTCTCGCTGGAGCTGCCGCTGCTGGTGGTGGACATCCAGCGCGGCGGCCCGTCGACGGGCCTGCCCACCAAGACCGAGCAGGCTGACCTGCTCCAGGCGATGTACGGGCGCAACGGCGAGGCTCCGGTTCCGGTGGTCGCGCCGCGCACCCCGGCGGACTGCTTCGACGCCGCGCTGGAGGCGGCGCGGATCGCGCTGACGTACCGCACGCCGGTGTTCCTGCTGTCCGACGGCTACCTGGCCAACGGCTCCGAGCCCTGGCGGATCCCCGACATCGAGGAGCTGCCGGATCTGCGAGTGCAGTTCGCGCAGGGCCCGAACCACACGCTCGACGACGGTTCCGAGGTGTTCTGGCCGTACAAGCGGGACCCGCAGACGCTGGCCCGCCCGTGGGCGATCCCGGGCACTCCGGGCCTGGAGCACCGGATCGGCGGCATCGAGAAGCAGGACGGCACGGGCAACATCTCCTACGACCCGGCCAACCACGACTTCATGGTGCGCACCCGGCAGGCGAAGATCGACGGCATCGACGTCCCCGACATCGAGGTGGACGACCCCCACGAGGCCAGCACGCTGGTCCTGGGCTGGGGCTCGACGTACGGGCCGATCACGGCGGCGGTGCGGCGGCTGCGCAGAGCCGGGGAGTCGGTCGCGCAGGCGCACCTGCGCCATCTCAACCCCTTCCCGCGGAATCTGGGCTCTGTGCTGGAGCGTTACGACAAGGTGGTGATCCCCGAGATGAACCTCGGGCAGCTCGCCACGCTCATCCGGGCGAAATACTTGGTCGACGCCCACTCGTACACCCAGGTCAACGGCATGCCGTTCAAGGCGGAGCAGCTCGCCGCGGCTCTGAAGGAGGCCATCGATGGCTGAGACGTCCACGCACGGCACAGGCACCATCGAGGCGCTTTCCCTCGTCCCCAAGGCCGAGGGCAGGCAGTCGATGAAGGACTTCAAGTCCGACCAGGAAGTGCGCTGGTGCCCCGGCTGCGGCGACTACGCCATCCTCGCGGCGGTGCAGGGCTTCATGCCCGAGCTGGGGCTGGCGAAGGAGAACATCGTCTTCGTCTCGGGCATCGGCTGCTCCTCGCGCTTCCCGTACTACATGAACACGTACGGGATGCACTCCATCCACGGCCGCGCCCCCGCCATCGCCACGGGTCTGGCGAGCTCCCGCCGGGATCTGTCGGTGTGGGTCGTCACCGGTGACGGCGACGCGCTGTCCATCGGCGGAAACCACCTGATCCACGCGCTGCGCCGCAACGTCAACCTCAAGATCCTGCTGTTCAACAACCGGATCTACGGCCTGACCAAGGGCCAGTACTCGCCGACCTCCGAGGTCGGGAAGATCACCAAGTCGACGCCGATGGGTTCGCTGGACGCGCCCTTCAACCCGGTGTCGCTGGCGCTCGGCGCGGAGGCGTCGTTCGTGGCGCGGACGGTGGACTCCGACCGCAAGCACCTGACGGAGGTGCTGCGTCAGGCCTCCGCCCACCAGGGCACGGCGCTGATCGAGATCTACCAGAACTGCAACATCTTCAACGACGGCGCCTTCGACGCCCTCAAGGACAAGCAGCAGGCCGAGGAGGCCGTGATCCGGCTGGAGCACGGCCGGCCGATCCGGTTCGGCGCCGACCTGGCCAAGGGTGTGGTCCGGGATCCGCTGACCGGTGATCTGAAGGTGGTGGCGGTGACGCCGGACAACGAGGACCAGGTGCTCGTCCACGACGCGCACTCCCCGTCCCCGACCACGGCGTTCGCGCTGTCGCGCCTCGCCGACCCGGACACCCTGCACCACACGCCGATCGGTGTCCTGCGCTCGGTCGAGCGGCCCGTCTACGACACGCAGATGGCCGACCAGCTCGACACCGCGATCGAGCAGCACGGCAAGGGCGACCTGGGCGCGCTGCTGGCGGGCGGCGACACCTGGACGGTCGTCGGCTGACCCGGCGGGAGGGAACTCCCGGGGCCCGGACCGCCTAGGAGGCGGCCCGGGCCTCGTCGTATGCCCGGCGAGCCTGCTCCACGTCGTCCATGCGCTGGTGCGTCCAGGCCGCGAGGGCCTTGACCTGCTCGGCGGCCTCGCGGCCCAGGCCGGTGAGGGAGTAGTCGACGCGCGGCGGGATGACGGGCTTGGCGTCGCGGTGGACGAGTCCGTCGCGCTCCAGGGTCTGGAGGGTCTGGGTCAGCATCTTCTCGCTGACGCCCCGGTTTCCGTAGGCGCTGACCGCACGGCGCAGTTCGCTGAAGCGGTACGGGCGGTTCAGGAGCTCGGTGAGGACGAGCACGCCCCAGCGGCTGGTCACGTGCTCCAGGACCAGCCGGTACGGGCACAGGGCTTCACTGCTACTACTTACCGACATGCCAGTACCTTACTTCAAAGTGGGTACTTTCGAAGAGTTAGCGCATCTCCTATGGTTAGTGCCAACGCACCCCACAAGGAGAGTCCTCACCATGAGCATCGTCGTCACCGGAGCCACCGGACACCTCGGCCGCCACGTCGTGGAGCAGCTGCTGGAGAAGGTCCCCGCCGGGCAGATCACCGCGGTCGTCCGCAACGCCGAGAGGGCCGCGGACTTCGCGGACCGCGGCGTGAAGATCGCCCTCGCCGACTACAACGACCCCGCCTCCTACGACGGCCTCTTCTCCGCGGGCGACAAGGTGCTGCTGATCTCCGGCAACGAGTTCGACAAGGGCCGGGTGCAGCAGCACAAGGTCGTCATCGACGCCGCCAAGGCCGCCGGTGTCGCCCTGCTCGCCTACACCAGCGCCCCCGGCACCCTGACCGCCGCCCTCGCCGACGACCACCGCGGCACCGAGGAGATCCTGCTGGGCTCCGGCGTGCCCTACGCGCTGCTGCGCAACGGCTGGTACCACGAGAACTACACCGAGAACCTCGCCCCGGTGCTGGAGCACAACGCGGTCGTCGCCGCGGCCGGTGAGGGCAGGGTCTCCTCCGCCTCCCGGGCCGACTACGCCGCAGCCGCCGTCGCCGTGCTGACCGGCGAGGGGCACGAGAACAAGACGTACGAGCTGGGCGGCGACACCCCCTGGAGCTTCGCCGAGTACGCGGCCGAGCTGAGCCGGCAGACCGGCAAGGAGATCGCCTACAACGCCGTCTCCCCCGACGTCCTGGTGGGCATCCTGACCGGCGCGGGCCTGCCCGAGCCGTTCGCCCGGATCCTCGCGGGCGTGGACGTCTCCATCGAGAAGGGCGAGCTGGTCGTCGACAGCGGCGACCTGTCCCGCCTGACCGGCCGCCCGACGACCCCGTTCGCCGAGGCCATCGCCGCCGCGCTCAAGGGCTGACCCTTCCCCGCGTCACACCACCCCGGACTGTCATGACCGTATGCCGATACGGACATGACACCCGGGGGCGCTCGGCGTTACCGTCGTCCACGCGGACACACACCAGGCGCGAAGGAGGGGCCCGTGACCGGCAAGCCGAGGGGTGAGCGGCACATAGGACTGCTGAACGGCTTCGCGGCCTACGGGATGTGGGGGCTCGTCCCCCTGTTCTGGCCCCTGCTGAAGCCGGCCGGCGCGGTGGAGATCCTGGCCCACCGGATGGTGTGGTCGCTGGTTTTCGTGGGCGCCGCCCTGCTGGTGATGCGCCGCTGGGCCTGGGCCGGTGAGCTGCTGCGCCAGCCCCGCAAGCTGGCACTGATCACGGTCGCCGCGGCGGTCATCACCGTCAACTGGGGCCTGTACATCTGGTCCGTGAACTCCGGGCACGTGGTCGAGGCCTCGCTCGGGTACTTCATCAACCCGCTGGTCACCATCGCGATGGGCGTGCTGCTGCTGAAGGAGCGGTTGCGGCCGGTGCAGTGGGCGGCGGTCGGGACCGGCGTCGTCGCGGTCGTCGTGCTGACCATCGGCTACGGCCGGCCCCCGTGGATCTCGCTGTGTCTCGCGTTCTCCTTCGCCACGTACGGGCTGGTGAAGAAGAAGGTGGGCCTCGGCGGCATCGAGTCGCTGGCCGCCGAGACCGCGATCCAGTTCCTGCCCGCGCTCGGCTTCCTGGTGTGGCTGTCCGCGCGGGGCGACTCCACCTTCGCCGGCGAGGGCGCGGGGCACGCGGCGCTGCTCGCCTCGGCCGGCATCGTCACCGCGCTCCCCCTGGTCTGCTTCGGCGCCGCCGCCATCCGCGTGCCCCTGTCCACCATCGGCCTGCTGCAGTACTCGACGCCGGTCCTGCAGTTCCTGCTCGGCATCCTCTACTTCCACGAGGAGATGCCGCCGGAGCGCTGGGCCGGGTTCGCGTTGGTGTGGCTGGCGTTGACGCTGCTCACCTGGGACGCCTTGCGCGCCGCCCGCCGGGCCTCCCGGACGCTGACCAGCGAGATCAGCGTGCCCAGCACCACCAGGGCGACCGGCACGGTCAGTGCCGCGCGGAACGCCGAGAGCGTGGCCTCCGGGCCGGACCCGGTGGACGCCAGGCCGTAGACCGCGGTCACCGCCGCGATGCCGATCGCCGCGCCGAACTGGGTCGCCGTGGTCAGCAGCCCGCCGGCCAGGCCCTGCTCCGACTCGTCCACCCCGTCCGTCGCCGCGATCGTGAGCGGCCCGTAGGCCAGGGCGAACGCGAGGCCGGAGAGCAGCAGGGTCGGGAACATCATGGCGTAGGACCAGTCCATGCCGACCGGCAGGAACAGCGCGTAGGAGGCCACGGCCAGGAGGAAGCCGCCAGTGATCACCCGGGCGTGGCCGAAGCGGGTGACCAGCCGGGGCGTGAGCGTCGGCGACAGGACGGCGTCGATGCCCATGACGACCAGGGCCACCGCCGTCTGCAGGGACGACCAGCCGCGCAGCTCCTGCAAGTAGAGCGTGACGACGAACTGGAAGCCGAAGAAGGCGCCGAGGAACAGCAGCGCCCCGAGGTCGGCGCGCACGGCCGGGCTCCAGCGCAGCATGCCGAGCCGGACGAGCGGGTCGGGGCAGCGGCGCTCGACCGCGACGAAGACACCGGCCGTGATGACGGCCGCGAGGCCCGAAGCCAGGGTGAGCGGCCAGTGGTGCAGGCCGTGCTCCAGGCGTATGACGGTGTAGGCGGCCAGCAGCATGGCGCCGGCGACGGTGATCGCGCCGGGCAAGTCGAAGGTGCGCCCGCGCTTGGGCGGGGCGTCGCGCCGCGGGATCAGGCGGACGGCCGCGAGGAGCAGGGCGGCGGCCAGCAGCACGGGTGCGAAGAACACCCAGCGCCAGCCGATCTCGGTGAGCAGGCCGCCGATCACCAGGCCGAGGGAGAAGCCGGCCGCGCCCGTCCCGGCGAAGACCAGCAGGGCCTTGTTGCGCTGCGGGCCCTCGTCGTACGACGTGGTGATCAGGGAGAGCGCGGCCGGGGTCATGAACGCGGCGGCGACGCCCGTGACGAACCGGGCGACGATCAGCATCCAGCCGCCCGTCGCGAAGCCGCCGAGCCCCGAGAAGGCGAGGAAGACGGTGAGCCAGAGCAGGAACATCCGCCGCCGTCCGAGCAGGTCGGCGGCCCGCCCGCCCAGCAGGGTGAAGCCGGCGTAGCCGAGCACATAGGCGCTCATCACCCAGGCCGCGGTGCCGGTGGCGAGGCCCAGATCCGCGCGGACGGCCGGGATCGCCACCGCCATCATCGCGACGTCGATGCCTTCGAGGAAGATCGTTCCGCACAGAACGAGCAGAAGCGCCCAGGCACGGGTGCCCATGAGTCAACACTCCTCCGGTATGGGGCGGTTACGCAAGTGAGGGTCGGTTCCCTCTTGTAACCACGCCCACCCTGCGGCAGCATCGACAGACATGGAAGAAGGCACTTCGAAGTCACCGAGTCACTGCCAGAGCACCGTGGACTACGGCGACGCCGATCCCTTCCAGTGGGACACCCGCGAGGACTGCCAGGTCCGGCAGATCCTCGACCGGATCGCCGACAAGTGGTCGCTGCTGGTCATCGCGCTGCTGGACAACCGGCGGCTGCGCTTCACCGAGCTGCGCCGGGAGATCGACGGTGTCAGCCAGCGGATGCTGACGGTGACCCTGCGCTCGCTGGAGCGGGACGGCCTGGTGAAGCGGACGGTGCACCCGGTGGTCCCGCCGCGGGTGGACTACGAACTGACCTCCCTCGGCAGGACGCTGCACACCACGATCCAGTCCCTGGTGACCTGGACGGAGGCGCACCAGGAGGAGATCGCGCAGGCCCGGACCGCGTACGACACGCGTGCGGCCGAGGCCGCGGAGGCTACGACTCCGTAGCGGCGTGGCGGGCGCGGTGTGCCCGGACCTTCTCGCGGTTCCCGCAGTGCTCCATCGCGCACCAGCGGCGGCGGCCCGGGCGGGAGGTGTCGACGAAGAGCAGGTGGCAGTTGTGGGCGCCGCACTCGCGGACGCGGTCGGCGTGGGGCCCGGTGAACAGGTCGATCGCGTCGCGGGCGACGGTCGCGAGCAGCTGGGTGCCGGTGGCGCCCGGGGCCCAGGCGCGGGTGCCGTCGGCCTCCATGCGGGCGATGAGCGGGGGCGCTGCCGCTGCCGCGTTGACGACGTCCAGCTGTGCGGCGCGCAGGGGGCGTCCGTGGGCGCGGTCGGCTGCGAGCAGGAACACCGCGTCGCGCAGGGCGCGGGCCCGTTCCAGTTCCGCGGCGGAGACGGTGAGGTCCAGTCCGTCGGGCAGCCGGCTGTGCCCGGCCCAGGTGACCAGGTCGGCGGGTTCGTGCAGCACTTCCCAGCGGGCGAAGGCCCCGGGGCCGCCCGTCACCGTCAGCTCCAGGCACAGGGTGCCGGGGTCGAAGCGGTAGGGCTTGCCCTGGCCCGAGACCAGCGTCAGACCGGGCGTTCGATCCGGCGTTTCCCCTGCGCGTCCACTCACCTAACCAGTATAAGTGGTTACATGACGCAGACACCCGCATCACCGACTCCCGTGCACTGGAAACTCGTCATCGACGCGAACGACCCGCATGCGCAGGCCGACTTCTGGGCCGCCGCCCTTCACTACGAGGTCGAGGACAACAGCGCCCTGATCGGGAAGCTGCTCGGCTTCGGCGCCCTGCCGGAGGAGGCCACGGTCGAGTTCCACGGCCGCCGCGCCTTCCGGGACCTGGTCGCCGTACGGCACCCCGAGGATCCGTTCGAGGAGGAGAGCGGGACCGGGCTGGGTCGCAGGCTGCTGTTCCAGCGGGTGCCGGAGGCGAAGGCGGGCAAGAACCGGCTGCACCTCGATCTGCACCCGGGCGAGGGACGCCGCGACGAGGAGGTCGCACGGCTGGAGGGACTCGGGGCCGGTGCGCTGCGGCGGGTGAGGGAGCGGGGCGGCGAGTGGGTCGTGATGGCGGATCCGGAGGGGAACGAGTTCTGCGTGCACTGACCCGGGCGCCGGCGGGTGCGGCGACCCGGGCGCCCGCGGGGACCGATGCTCCGCGCCCCGCGGCCCGGGCGCCGGAGGCCTGTACTCCGTAACGCCCTGGCCGAATAGGTATCTTGACGGATAGTCAGTACCAGCTTCACCATCCAGGCACCCCATTCACTGTGGGCGGCCCGTGGACACCCCATGGGCTTCCCGACGGAATCCGGAGCCCCCACATGAAGCTCTCCGTTTCCGGGCGCGCCGTCGCCGCGGGCGGCATGGCAACAGCCATGCTCCTGACCGGTGGTGCCGTGGCCGACGCCGCGCCGTCCGCTCCCCCCAGAGCGGCCGCCGCGCCGGACATACCCGTGGCGAACGTCAAGGCCCACCTGTCCCAGCTGCAGTCCATAGCCACCGCCAACGGCGGCAACCGGGCGCACGGCAGGGCCGGCTACAAGGCCTCGCTCGACTACGTGAAGGCCAAGCTGGACGCCGCCGGGTACACCACCGCGATCCAGCAGTTCACCGCGTCCGGCCGCACCGGCTACAACCTGATCGCCGACTGGCCCGGCGGTGACACGAGCCAGGTGGTGATGGCCGGCTCGCACCTCGACAGCGTCTCCTCGGGAGCCGGCATCAACGACAACGGTTCCGGCTCTGCCGCCGTCCTGGAGACCGCCCTGGCCGTCTCCCGGGCGCAGTACAAGCCCACCAAGCACCTGCGGTTCGCCTGGTGGGGCGCGGAGGAGCTCGGCCTGGTCGGCTCCCGCTACTACGTCAACCGGCTGGCCACCGGCGACCGTTCCAGGATCAGCGCCTACCTGAACTTCGACATGATCGGCTCCCCCAACCCCGGCTACTTCGTCTACGACGACGACCCGGCGATCGAGAAGACCTTCAAGGACTACTTCGGCGGCATCGGCGTCCCGACCGAGATCGAGACCGAGGGCGACGGCCGCTCCGACCACGCGCCCTTCAAGAGCGCGGGCGTGCCGGTGGGCGGCCTGTTCACCGGGGCGAGCCGGACGATGACGTCGGCGCAGGCGGCCAAGTGGGGCGGCACGGCGGGGCGGGCCTTCGACCGCTGCTACCACTCCTCCTGCGACACCACCGCCAACATCAACGACACCGCCCTGAACCGCAACAGCGACGCCCTCGCGTACGCGGTGTGGGAGCTGTCGGAGTAGCCCCCGGGGCAGCGCCTACGGGTTGCGGGCGGCGCGCTCGGTGAGGCGGCCCATGCGGGCGCGGGCCGACTCCAGCTGCTCGACCTCCTCGGCGGCCGGGCCGTCCTCGGCGGCGAGCTCCGTCCACAGCCCGATGAGGTCGCGCCCCAGCTCAAGACCCAGCGCCGGGTCGCGCACCGCCCGCCAGGCGGTGGCCGCGCTCTCCACGTTGCCGTAGGCGGCCTCCGCGTCGCCGGCCCGGCGGCGGGCACCGGCCAGGTCGAGCGACAGCCGGCAGGCACGGAGCGGGTCGCCCGCCAGATAGGCGATGTAGGCGGTGAGTTCGCGCAGCCGGAGCACCTCGGGGTGCTCCGGCCCGAGCGTCCCCGACGCCTGCGCCACGGTCTGCTCCGCCAGTCCGGCGGCGGCCTCGATCCTGCCTTCCTTCACCGCCTCGTTGATCCGCGCAACCGGCTCCGCGAGGAGCGCGGGCGCTGCGGGGTCGCCCGGGGCGGTGAGGGGTTCGTCCCCGAGCACAGCCTCCGCGACGGCGTCGAAGCCGCGGGGAGGGGTGGGC